>CAMBCF010000099.1 GCA_945864585.1 Bordetella parapertussis
CATTTCGAGCATAACTTCGGCCACGGCAAACAGCACCTGGCCAACCTGCTCGCCACCATGATCCTGCTGGCCTTTCTGATGCACACCTGCTTCGACTGGCTCGATGAGCGCTACCGCGCGGTGCGCTGCAAACTGCCCTCGCGCAGGACCTTCTTCGAGAATGTCCGCACTCTGCTTCTGTATCTGCCCTTCGATAGTTGGGATCACCTGCTGGGCTTCATGCTTAGCAAACTCAACCCAGCCCATGCCGTCAACGCGCCCGATACCGGGTAGCCCAGCGGCGCATAACCCAGCAAGCCGTCAACCCGAGAGAAAATCCACTACACTACGATTACAGGTTTTAAATTGAGAATTGCTGCAGGCTTCGGGATTGCGCTTCGACCTCGCGCGCTAGGTGCTACCATAAACGCGATGCGACGAACCCTGAAATTGCCGCCCGACGGCTTGCCCGCTTATCGCCTGCTTACTGGGCCGGACGATGCCGCTTTCTGCCGCCGCGTCAGCGAAGCGCTCGCCCTGGGCTACAAGCTATACGGGTCTCCTGCGGCCACATTCAATGGTAAGGGCGTCATTGTGGCGCAGGCGCTTATTTGGCCTTCGATTGAACAAGCCGTTGTGAAGCCAAAGAAATGAAAACGCTCGCAGAGTGCGCCTCCAGTTTGCGTAAGGCATCACCAACCCTTGCACGGAGCCATCGATGAAAGTCCAAGGTTCTTGCCACTGCGGCGAGGTCACGTACGAGGCCGAGATCGATCCGGAAAGCGTCCACATTTGTAACTGTACTGATTGCCAAATGCTTACAGGCTCTGGCTTTCGAGTGTCAGCTCACGCGCCGAAAGCAACGTTCCGCCTGCTGAGCGGACAGCCGAAAGTCTACGTCAAGACCTCAGACAGCGGTGCGAAGCGCAGACATTCGTTTTGCCCCAACTGCGGAACGCCAGTGAGATCCAGTGCGGACACTGACGATCCGCTGACCTACTCCTTGCGGATTGGCTGCTTGAAGCAGCGAGCGCAGCTTCCGCCCAAGAAACGCAATTGGTGCCGATCTGCGCTGGCGTGGGCGCAAAATATCAGTACTCTGCCCGCGAAAGACACTCAGTAACAGCGTCGACGAATCGAGTACTCACGGTTCAATTCAAAGTACTGCCTGCATTGCGTTCGAGAAGGGGTGTAATCCATGCTGACGGTTCACGCGTACGTCGAGGTAACTGACGTGGACGCGGCATCGCTTTCTACCGCGACGCGCTGGGCCTAACACTGAAGCGGCGGTTAAGACCAAACTAGGTTGAGCTGGAAGGGGCCACTGTGCCGATCTTTCTGCTCGGGAATCGTCCGCCTATTGCGGATCTTGGCGGAAAGATAAGTGCCGCGCAGCTATGAGCGGCACTGGACGCCGGTTCACCTCGATTTCATCGTGTCAGTCCAAAAACCAATCCCACACGCGCTCACTCCGCCTTCACCCCGGCGGCCTGCCACACCTTCCTGCGCGTGGTGATCTCGTCGCGGACCGCCGCGGGGCTGCTTGCCTTGGCGATGGCGCCCTGACTCGCGATGCGCTCTTTGATGTCGGCGCGCTCGAGGATTTGCCCGACTTCTTTCGCCAGCAGGTTGATGATTGCGCGCGGTGTCCTGCCCGGCGCCAGCATCCCGTACCAGCCCTGGTACTCGAAACCGGTGAGCCCTGCTTCGGCCACTGTCGGCACATCCGGCAGCGCCTGCGCACGGTAGCTGGTGGTCACCCCCCCAGCGCGAGCAGTCGCCCGCCCCTGATCAACGGCACCACCGCGAGCACCGGCGAGAGTATGAATTGCACGCGCCCGCCCATGAGGTCGGTGAGCGATTCAGGCGAGCCGCGGTACGGCACATGCACCGCATTGATGCCGGACGCCAGCTTGAACAGCTCGGTGCCGTAGTGGGGTCCGCTGCCGAGTCCGGTCGAGCCGTAATTGAGCTGCCCCGGCTTGTCGCGCGCAAGTGCGATCAACTCCTTCACCGACTTCGCGCCGAGAGCGGGCGCCACCAACAGCACCAGCGGGGTGCTCGCATACTGGGTGACGCCGGTAAAGTCGCGCACCGGGTCGTAGGGGAGTTTCGCATACAGCGCCGCGCTGCCGGAAAAATTGGACCCCGTCACCATCAGCGTATAGCCGTCGGGCGCCGCCTCCGCGACGATGGTGCAGGCGACGATGCCGCCAGCGCTGGGACGATTGTCGGTCACCACCGGGGCTCCAACGCTCGGTAAGCGCAGGGCTGACGATGCGCGACAAGACATCCGTCGCACTGCCCGCCGTGAACGCCACGACGATACGCAGGGGCCGGTTGGGAAAGGTTGCTTCCGCAGCGGCCGCCTGCGCACCGGCGGCGGCGGTGAGTAGCAGCAGCACCTGCAAAAAGGTTCGCACCATGCGCTTCTCCGGGGAAAGGACTTACGCTGGTATTTTACATCCCGCCAGACGCAGCAGCCGTAGCCCGGATGGAATGAAATGGAATCCGGGAATCGGGGTGACGATTGCGCCGAGTTTGAATAGGCATGTTATTCGGCTGTGGCGCGGATTTTCCGGAATACGCTGCGCTTCTTCCGGGCTTGTGTCCATATTCATTCGCTCATCGGCCTGCGCCACACGCTGGCCAGCCACGGCTGCCGCTCGCGCGGCAGCCCGGCGGGACGATAGTAATGCGTCAGTTCGACGAATCCGGCTGCTGACAGATAGCCGCGCCACGCCGGCCAATCATGATAGGCGCTGTAACGATCGCCGCTCCAGCCCTCGTGGCCCCGCTGCTCATCCGCGCGCGGGTTCGAGCTGAAGAGCACCCCGCCGGGTTTCAGTGTCGCGCGTAACTCCGTCAGCACGCGCGGCAATTCCTGGCTGGGGACATGAAACAACGTTGCGTTGGCAAACACGCCGTCAAAGTGATCGTCGGGCAAACGCAGTTGCAGAAAATTCTGCTGCAACACATCACATCCGCTGTCGGCGCGTGCCATCGCGGCAAACCGCGCCGCGCCTTCCAGCCCGGTGGCGCGGTGGCCGAGTTTTTTGAAGGTCTTGAGATCACGGCCCGGACCACAGCCGAAGTCGAGTAGTTCAAACGGCGGCGGCGCTTCGATGTATTGCAACAGCACCGCGATATTCTGGCTGACGTCGTGATCGCGCGTACCGTCGCGGAATTCCTGCGCGCGCCCTTCGTAGTGCGCCAGCGTGCGCGTGGATATGTGTTCGAGGTCTTCGGACTTGAGGTTCATGACTGATCATTAATTCGGCCGCTTGAATTCCAGAATATTCAAGCCCGGACCACGGTCGACCAGATAGATGATGCCGCGGCTATCGAGATCGACGTCGTTGGTCTGGGGTCCGGCCTGACCCGGCGCCGGCTCGGGTATGTAATGGCCAACTTCCTGCGGTGCACTCGGGTCGGCGATATCAACAATGCGCAGCCCGCCCGCAAACCAGGTGCAGTAGACCAGGGTATCGTCGATGCGCTCATGAAACTGGTGCGCGCCAAAGCGTCCGGGCGTGGCACGGCTGTAGGGTGAATCGAGTTCGCTCACCTCAAAAATAGACAGCGCCTGAATGTTGGCAAGATCGCTGATGTCCAGCACCCACAGGCAGGCGTGCGGACGGCCACGGCGGTGCGCCATTTCTTCGGCGTCATGGGCGTGATCCTCCTCGTCAATGGCCAGCGCAATGCGTCTGCCGTTAATCGGAAATGGCACGTCCATAAAGGTGTGACTCGGTTCCGGAAACGGCGGATGGTAGTTGTATTCGCCGATGGTTTGCGGCTTGCGAATGTCGGAGACGTCGATCACGCGCACGCCGCCGTGCCAGCATCCGGCGAACAGCCGGTCGCCGGAGCGCAGCGCATGATGCAGGCGTTGTTGCCGGCCCGGCCACGATTTTTTTTCATCGGCGGCAGCATTCTGGCCGGGCAGCCACCAGCGCGAAACTTCTTCCGGTTTGGCCGGATTGCGTATGTCGTAAATCACCAGTATGTTGCCGATGAAGCCCGACATCTCAGTCGAGATGTAGGCATAGTTGGCATCCATGTCGAAACGATGCACGCCGATGCCGTGGGTCTTGTGAAAAAAAATGAGTTTCGGCCTGGCGCGATCAGACACGTCGTAGATCTTGAAACCGCCTTTGTCGTAGGGCTTGCGCTGGGCTTCCTCGACCGCCGGAATGTCGGCAACGCCCACACCCAATTTTTGCGCCAGCTCGGCGTGGTTGGGCTCGCGGCCGAGTTCGGCGAGCATGCGCGCGCGCAGGCCCGGCAGTTCGTCCGCCTTGCGGCCGATCGCAGTCATGTTGCGCTCGCTGTTGACGATCATGATGTCGCCGATCACGCGCGCCTTATGACTGTGCGAGGTCGGGTCCTCAAGTTTGATCTGCGAAACCACGCGCGGCTTGCGCGGGTCGCTGATGTCGATAATGCTGGTGCCCAGATCTTGTTGGTTTGGCAGATGGCCGAGATACGCATAGTTGCCCTGCACGTAGACTTGCCCCGAGCCCGGCAGATCGAGATGTGCGAGCCGGGTAATGTTGCGGGAGAGTTGCGGTTTCGACGTTTGGTCCATGGTGCTTCCTTAGTTGGCGATTCAATGTTCGCTGCGGATTCTAATCTGCGCGATCTTCGGTATTCAACATCCGTGCCGAGCGCAGCACCACTTGTTCCGACTTAAGCTGCTGAATCTGCGCTGCGGAATAGCCCAACGTCGCAAGGATCGCATCCGTATGTTCGCCCAGATTTCCCGGATGCTCGCGCACTTCAAAATCGGCGGTGCGGCCCATCGCTATCGGCAGTTTCGGCAATTTGAATTGTTTGTCGCCGACTTTCAGATTCAACCAGCGCCGGCCTTCGTTCAGGTGCTTTTCATCAAGCAGATCCAGCGGCGTGTTCACCGGCGCATACGGCACCAGCGCCTGGTAGAGGCGTTGCGCGATCTCATCATAGGTTAACTTCTCCACCGCTGCCTTGACCCGCTCCGCGATGCGCGGCTTGTGTGTGCCGCGTTTGCGGTTGTTGTTGAACTCAGCAGAATTTTTCCAGTCGTCAAAGCCCAGTGCATCGCACAACCCCGCCCAATGCCGGTTACCCGTCACCGCGATGAATATTTGTTTGGCATCGCTGGTGGGAAACAGCCGGTACACGCCCCAGCCCATGGTGTCGCCCATGCCGCTAGTACGGGCGCCGCGCGGCGGCGGATTGATGCCGGTCATCTGCGCGCCGGTGATGTACTGGCTGACCCAGAACACGATGGTTTCGTAAAGGCCCGCCTCGATGCAATCGCCTTCGCCGGTGCGTTCACGGCGATACAGCGCCGACAAAATGCCGATCACACCGTAGGTAGCGGCGCCGATATCGGTGATCGATGCGCCCGCGCGCATCGGCTGATCCTTGAGTCCCGTGAGATAAGCCAGTCCGCCTGCCATCTGCGCCAGTTCGTCGAGGAACGGACGATCGGCATAGGGGCCGGGCAGAAACCCTTTCACCGAACAGTAAATAATGCGCGGATTGACGCGGCGTCCCCAGGCATAGTCCAGACCCAGGCGGCGCAACGCCCCCGGCGCAAAGTTGTCGAATACCACATCCGATTGCGCCACCAGTTGCTCAAAAATTTTCTTGCCGCCGGGCTTGCGCAAATCCAGTGCGAGAAATTTCTTGTTGCGATTGAACGAATAGAAGGTCGAGCCGTTATTCGAGTGACTGCGCGCGGTATCGCCGGTTTCGGGGTTTTCAATCTTGATCACATCCGCGCCAAGGTCGGCGAGGATCACGCCGCCGCTGGGGCCGGCGACGATGTGACTGAGTTCGAGGACGCGCACGCCGTCCAGCGGCAATTTCTGCCTGCCTGCGCTCATACCCGCGGTTTCTTCTCCGCTCATAATTTCACCTTTTTACAGTCTTTCAGTTGGTAATTCATGGCCCTATTCCTTGATAGCGTTTTCGCGCCGCAACGACGGGTTGGGTGAATAGTGTATGCGCATTCGACGGCGCCACCGCACTCACTTGACGGCCCGTAACGCGTGCACCACACTGATTATTGCGATGGCGCTTGATGCCCCTTGATACCTTGCGCTGCTGTCTATGGTAGTTATTAATCCTGACGATCTACGCGGAGAACCCCGATGCAGCCATCAAAACAAATGACAATAAAAACATATGCTTACGCAAAGACCCTGCGCGTGAATTCATGCGCTGCAAAGATAGTGATCGCTGCCATCACGGCCACTGGCGTACTGTCCGCCCACGCCCAAACTGCCGCGACAGGCTCAGCACAGGCGTGGCCCGTAAAACCGATCCGCGTCATCGTGACCGCGCCCGCCGGCGGCACCTCGGATATACTCACGCGCCTGGTCGGCCAGAAATTAACCGAGGCCTGGGGCCAGCAAATCATCGCTGACATCCGTCCCGGCGCCAACGGCAACATAGGCGTGGAGATTGTAGTGCGCTCGGCGCCTGATGGCTACACCATGGTGCTGATGGATATCGGCAATCTGTCGATCAGCCCCAGCATGTACACCAGACTGCCATTCGATATTATTCGCGATCTCACGCCGATAACGACCGTGACGTTTTCGCCGTATCTGCTGACCACGCACCCCAGCGTACCAGTGAAAAGCGTGGCGGACCTGATAGCGCTCGCCAAGGCCAATCCCGGCAAGCTGAATTTTCCGGTTGGGCTGGGAAGCACTATTCATCTGAGCGGACTGGCGCTGCAACAACGCGTGGGCGCAAGTTGGACCTACATCCCTACCAAGGGCGGCCAATCCTCGGTGATGTCGGTGATGACGGGCGATAGCGACTTTCTGATGATGGGGGTGATTCAAACCTGGGTGCACGTGAAAAGCGGCAAACTGAAACTGATCGCCGTTTCGAGCGAAGTGCGCGAACCGATGTTTCCGCAGGTGCCCACTGTCGCCGAAACGCCGGGCCTCGCCGGCTACAGTGCGGGTTCGTGGCAAGGCATCCTCGGCCCCGCGCGCATGCCCGCGGACCTCGTGAACAAAACCTACAACGAAGTCAAGCGCATCATTGCGCTGCCGGAGATCAACGACAAGCTCACCTCGCAAGGCTCGCGTCCGCACGCGAAGACGCCACAAGAGTTGGGCAAGTGGCTGGCGGCGGAGAAAGAAAAGTGGGCGAAGGTGGTGAAGGCGAGCGGCTATAAGATTGAGTAAATATATCGGTAACGCGTAGATTGTCCTGCAGCTTATCGGCGCATCAGTAGATTGGATTTGCGCTCTGCCCGCAGGCTCCCGAGAATACCCGCTACGTTTCTGAACAGGAGAACCGCTTGCCCAGCCTGGTCCCACCGCACGGAGGAGGCGTCCTTAAGCCGCTGATGCTGGCCGGCGAAGCGCTTGCCGCCGAGTGTGCCCGCGCCGGGACACTGCATGCGGTTGGCGTGAGCTCGCGCGAGAAGGGCGACCTGATCATGCTCGGCATCGGCGGCTTCACGCCGCTCGAAGGCTTCATGACGCGCGCCGATTGGGAAGGAGTCTGCGACGGCTATCGGACTGCGGCGGGCCTTTTCTGGCCGATCCCGATCACCTTGTCGGTCGATGCCGAAACCACCGGCTCGATTCGCCTCGGCGGTGAGATCGCACTCGTCGACTCCGAAACCGACGCGGTGCTCGCGACCATGCAAGTCACCGAGAAGTACGCGATCGACAAGGCACATGAATGCCGCTCGGTGTTCGGTACCGAAGATGCCGCGCACCCTGGCGTGAAGATGGTGATGCAGCAGCCCGAGGTGAACCTTGCGGGTCCGGTAAAGGTGCTCTCCGACGGAGGTTTCAAGGCGAAATATGGCGCGCTGTTCATGACACCGGCAGAGACGCGCGCCGAATTCGAGCGACTGGGCTGGTCGCGGGTCGCTGCATTCCAGACGCGCAATCCGATGCACCGCTCGCATGAATATCTTGCCAAAGTGGCAATCGAGGTCTGCGACGGCGTGCTGGTGCACTCGCTGCTCGGCAATCTCAAGCCAGGCGACATCCCGGCCGAGGTGCGCACGCGCGCGATCGCAACCTTGATCGAGCACTATTTCTGTGCTGGGACGGTGGTGCAGGCCGGGTATCCGCTCGACATGCGCTACGCCGGACCGCGCGAAGCGCTGCTGCACGCGCTGTTCCGGCAGAACTATGGTTGCTCGCACCAGATCGTCGGGCGCGATCACGCGGGCGTGGGCAGCTATTACGGGCCCTTCGACGCGCACCACGTGTTCGACCAGATCCCGCACGACGCCCTGCACACACAGCCGCTGAAGTTGGACGTGACGTTCTGGTGCTACCGCTGCGGCGGCATGGCGTCGAGGCGCACCTGCGCGCACGGCGATGCCGACCGCCTGCAGGTGTCAGGCACGCAGCTGCGCCAATGGCTGTCAGGGGGCAGCGCCGTGCCGCCGGAATTTTCACGGCCGGAAGTACTAGAAATCCTGCAAGCGTATTACGCTGAGTTGGACAACAGCGAGAAGTCTTAAGTGCTATGCTACCATTGTATCCACAAATAGAGAATGTGGACACTTTCCTGGAAGCCCGCACATGCAAGCCAATATCCGTCAGTTAAAAGCCAATCTCAGCCGCTACGTCAAAAAGGCCGCTGAAGGGCAAGCTGTGACGGTCAATGTGCATAAACGCCCTATAGCGCGCATTGTGCCGTTTAAAGCCAGCGCATCACTTGCATCGCTGGCGCAATTATCCGGCATCCGCTGGAATGGCGGCAAACCCATCGGTTTACCGCAGGGAGAATCCATGCGTAAAGGCGTGTCGCTCTCCACTTGGGTCAAACAAGGCCGCCGTTGATTCTGTATCTCGATACCTCGGCGCTGGTCAAGCTTTACGTACGCGAGGCGGGCACGGCAGCACTGTAAACCCATGCCGCCAAGGCCGAAGCATTGGCAACATCAAGCGTCGCGTATGCGGAAACACGCGCGGCCTTTGCGCGGCTCAAGCACACCGGCATGACCACCGATGTCAGGCATCAGCAGCGGCTGCGGCAGTTGGATCGCGATTGGGACGCGCTGTTGAAAGTGGAGCTGGCCCCGGACGTGCTGCGCAGCGCGGGCGACTTGGCCGAGATTTACAACCTGCGTGGATTCGATGCCATTCATCTGGCGAGTGCGTTGTGGCTGAAAGCGCGCGTCGCAGCGCCGGTCGATTTCGCGGTGTTCGATAGACGGCTCGCAGCGGCAGCGGACAAGGCCGGGCTGACAGTTGTAACGGCGCTGCAGTAATGCTGGTCACGGAGCGACGATGCCGCATTCACTCAATAACGCGGTCGGCATGTTTCAGCAATCCGGCTGGAAACAGTCACGTACGAAGGGGTCACCCATTCGTTTCAAACGCGGCGAACAGCAAACCGCTTGATGTCATCACGGTTTGGGAATCGGGATAGACGCACGCAGCGGCCGTCGCTTTACTTGAACGTTTGTTTGTTGTAATCGCTCTTCGGCTGTTTATTGCGGAGCGCGCGGGAGGGTATTGTTCAACGTTGCAGAAATAGCCTGCGCAATCTGTTGCCGGGCCTCGCACCATCGTCGATGGAACCCACAAAGTGCTCGCTGCCCGGGTGATCGACTGAATTCTTGACGCTTTACCCGGCGCGCAGCACCTGCGCGCTCAGTGTCTGCTATACCCCGGCAGGCATTCCCCATATCTATACGCTGCACCACCTACCTTGTCGTGGCACCGGGCCTCTTGAACAACGGATTGAGAACGACCCTGCGGGTCGTGTCAATCCTTAAGGGTTAGGACGCACCTTATTCCCTTCGGTTCACAAGAGCTAACAACCTGCTACGCATCGGGCGCTGCCATCGAATTCCATGGTTTTCCCGCTTAGCGGCAGATGAACAGGCCGACCTTTGACCAAATCCACGAATTGTTTGCTGCCCACCCAGTATTTTCCAATCCAGGTATGAGCTTGAAGGGGGGGGCTAATGTTAAGGACTTAGGTGTTCAGGTTGATCGAGGGTTAAGGAATTAATTTTAAGTGATTCCAGAGGTGGCTCCACTCGTTTAGACAGAAAAAGCGCCTTCGTTAAGTGTTGAACTGCGGTACAAGAGTTTTCCACTGCGGCTTGGTAGCGGCGCTTTACACGCATGCAGCTACGCGCCGTGGCGGAAAACTCAATTCGTGTTGACATATTGGCCGAGGTCTTCGGCGAGCGCAAGATCAGTTCAAGCGCAGTCGCACAAACCCCGCCCTCGGCGCTTACCCGCTGCCGCATCACTGCCCGTGCGGCTTACCCTTGGACACAGCCAAAGCGCAGGTGCATGAGACTCGGCAAGTATTCGACATCCCGCAAGTGCGCTACCAAGTCAGCGAACATCGCACGCAACAGGTGATCTGCGCTTGTGGTCAAGCACACCAAAGCGTCTTTCCGCAGGGCGTGAGCGAATCTGTGCAATACGGCCCGAACGTGCGCGCGCTGGCCGTGCATCTGACCCACGGCCAGTTGCTGCCTCTGGCGCGCAGCGCGCAACTCATATCCCAATTGTTTGCCCTGAACCTCTCGCAGGCCTCGGTACTCGCCTGGATCGATGAAGCCAGTCACAGGCTGCGCCCGGCGGTGGCACACATCGCACAGGCGCTAATCACCGTGCCGGTGGTGCATGCCGACGAATCCGGCCTGCGCGTGGACGGCACGCTGCACTGGCTGCATACGGCGGCCAGCGAAACGCTCACCTGGTATGGCGCGCATACCAAGCGCGGCATGATTGCTATCGAAGCACACGGAATCCTGCGCAAGCGCATAGCGGTGCTGGTGCATGACTGCTGGGGGCCGTATTGGGAAATCGATTGTGTGCATGCCCTGTGCAATGCGCACTTGCTGCGCGAACTGACGTTCGTGCATGAATCCACCGGCCAATGCTGGGCCCAACGCATGATGGGACTGCTGCGGCGCGCCAACCAGCGCTGCGAGGCGGCACGACAAGAGGACAAAACGGCGTTAACTGCCAGGCAGATACGGTGGATAGGCAAGAGCTATGAGGCGATTTTGGCAGAAGCTGAAGCCGATAACCGGCCAGCCATCCGGCAAAACAAACGTCGAGGCCGGGTCAAGCAATCTTACGCGTTCAATCTCATCAGCCGCTTGCGCAGGCATGCCGACGCCGTGTTGCGATTCGCAACGGATTTACGCATGCCGTTCACCAATAATTTAGGGGAGCGCGCTATTCGCATGCCCAAGGTGAAGCAGAAAATCTCCGGTTGCTTTCGAACGCTCAAGGGCGCTCAAGACTTCTGTACCATCCGCTCTTACCTCGATACCATGCACAAACAAGGGCATAATGTGTTCGAGGTGCTACGCTCTACATTCATGGGCTGCGCGCCTCTACCTGCTTCGGACTGAGCTGTCACGAATGGGATAGTGTTTTGCTATCCGGGCACGTACTGCTTACCAATACCCGGTTTGCTGCGCCCCATGCCCGGCAATTCCCAGATGCCCGCGCCGGCGGGATTGAGATCGCCGTTGATGTTGGCGTCGATCACGCACGGTTTGTTGCTGGCGATGCCCTGGCGTATCGCATCATTCAAATCGGCTGCGCGATCCACGCTCACCCCGTGTATGCCCGCCGAGCGCGCCATCGCGGCAAAGTCGGGGTTGTAGGGCGTGTTGGTGCCGGGGTGTTTGAAATCGGTGATGAGTTCGCGTGCGCCGAGATAGCTGCGTTGCAGGCCGCGAATCGAGCCGTAGGCGTAGTTGTTCCAGATCACATACACCACGGGGATCTGGTACTCGTAGGCGGTGGCGAGCACGCTGGCGTGCATCAGGAACGCGCCGTCACCGACGACTGCGACGCAGGGGCGATGCGGCGCGGCGAGTTTGGCGCCGAGCGCGCCGGCAACGCCAAAACCCATGGGGCCGAAACCCATCGAGCCGATCAGTGAATCCGGACGCCGAGGCTGGCAGAACTGAATCAACCAGTTGTGATGCACGCCGATGTCGCTGACGAGGATGGTGTCATCGGTAATCGCGCGGTCGATTTCGTGCGCGGCGCGTTGTGGCGCAATCGGCGAGGTGTCGGCTTTGAAGCCAGGCGCGATGAAGTCGTTCCATTCCTTGCGGTAGCCGGCAATCGCGTCGAGCCACGGGCTGCGCTCGGCGGGCATCTGGCCGCGCGCAAAGCGCGCATCCAGTTCGGCCAGCAATTGGCGCAGGAAGGTGCGCACATCGGCCATCAATCCCAGCGCCACCGGGTAGTTGCGCGCGATTTCATCAGGATCGATATCGACGTGAATCAACTTGGTCGGCGGAATGGTGAACGAGAAACCGGGAATCCACGAACTCGAGGTGCGGTCGTCAAAACGCACACCGAGTGCCAGCAACACATCGGCTTGCCGCGCGGCGTGGTTGGCCTGATAGGGGCCATTGCGCGCGACGAGGCCGAGTGCGAGCGGATGGGTGCTGTCGATGGCGCCGATGCCGCTGGCGGACATCGCCACCGGAATACGCAATTTCTCTGCGAGCGCCAGCAATTCCGCAGTTGCGCCGCCGTAGCGCACGCCTTGTCCCACCAGTATCACCGGACGCGTCGCCGACATCAGCATGTCGGCGGCTTTAGCGACACCTTCGGGATCGGCGCCGCAACGGCAACTGATATTGGAATTCCATTCTTCGGGGCGCGGTGTGGGTTCGGGTATCGGTTCGTTGAAAATATCGAACGGCACATCGAGTACTACCGGGCCGGGTCGTCCGGTGACCATGGTTTTCCACGCCTGACGCACCGCGATCGGCAACTGTGCGGCAGTGGTGGGCTGAAACACGCGCTTGCAATAGGCGCGCACAGTAGAGGGAAAATCCGCCTGATAGTGGCGGTAGGTTTCCTGAAACGCACCGCGATTAAACTGGCTGGTGGGGATGTTACCGGTGATCGCATAAAACGGCACCGAGTCAAAAAACGCATTCGCCAGACTGATCGGCAGATTGGCCGAACCCGGCCCGCACGAGGTAATCGTCGCAGTGGGCTGGCCCGACACGCGGTAATACACATCGGCCATGAAGCCGGCGACGCTTTCGTGATGCACGGAAACGGTTTTGATTTCACTCTGCCGCGCGTGCAGCGCATCGAGAAAGCCGATGTTGCCGTGTCCGCAAAGGCCAAACACGTAGGGGACCTTTTCGCGGATCAGGTAATCGGTGATAACGGCTGCGCCATCGTGGGTGATGGGGTCGTGGGGGGTGGTCATGGGGGTATTCCTCTGTGGCTTGCTAGTGAATGGGCAATTTTTTACCCCACCCCCACCCCAGCCCTCCCCCTGTAGGGGAGGGGAACTATGGGACTCCTTCCCCTTCAAAGGCAAGGGAACACTTGTAGCGTAGCAGAAGGTTGGGATGGGGGTGGGGTTGCCCGCAATCGTCTTTGTGTCCTGCGCATCCTGTGTAGCGAATAGTTTTAAAACCCGTAAAGCGTCGCCGGATTCTTAACCAGCACCTGCTCGCGCGTCGCGGCATCGGGTATCCAGCTCGACAGCAAATCACACAGATCGCCGTCATTCGGCATCGCACTTTTTACCATCACGTGCGGCCAGTCGCTGCCCCACAGTACGCGTGCGGCGTTTGCGGCAATCAGTGCATGCGCGAAAGAATCAGTATCGGCGTGCGGCATGGCTTGCGTGGTGATGCGATAGGGGCCGGTGAACTTGACCCACGCCTTGCCCGCTTGCATCAGACGCAGCAGCGCCTGAAAACCGGGGTCGTTCAAACCCTTGTCGGTTTTCATATAGCCGAGATGGCCGAGCACAATGTCCACCGGGAAATCCGCGAAGCTGCGGTCCAGGTCGGGGAATTCATCGCAGTGCATGAGAAATTCCATGTGCCAGCTCCCATCCAATCGCGCGATGCGTTGGGCGAGTGCTACGAGTTGTGCCATCGGCAAGGTGCCGGGCTTGCGATCTTTGACATCGACGATGTTGACACGCACGCCGCGCACGCCTGCGGTGTTCAGCCGGGCGAGTTCAGCGTCGGCGATATCGTCTTCCACCACGGCGACACCGCGAAACGCGCTGCCTGTGGCGTGCATGGCTTCGAGCATCACCGTGTTGTCGGCTCCGTACACGCTCGGTTGCACCAGCACGGCGCGTTCAACGCCGATTGTAGCGAGCATTTTTTGGTAGTCGCTCAACAAACAATCCGGCGGCGTGTAAATGCGCGCGGGCGAGTAAGCGTGTTGTGCAATCGGGCCGAGGATGTGCGCATGCGTGTCGCAGGCGAGCAGGGGTAGTGTGAGTTTCGGTTTGCGCGGATTAAAATCCGGTGGCGCGCACGGCGGCGCGCTGTTTGCGGGTGTGTTCATGAGTGACCGTGATAAAACAAAAAATTAGCGGTGCAAGCATACCACACGGTGTTGCGCCGCTTTTTGCTCTCGGTAAATAAATACTAATAAAAACAGATAGTTATGATGCATTCCTCCACAGAGGCCGCGACGTTGTGCGACGAGGCGAATAAAATGTTGTTAGTTGACGAAATCAAATTCAAAAGCATTTGCCACAGATGAACACAGATTAAAAACCACATCCGGGGTTATCTGTGCTCATCTGTGGCAAAAAGAGTTTTGAGAAATTATGCAACAGCAACGACGCAAACTGACGCTGAGCCTACTGGCTGGAATATGCGGCGCGACGAGTATCGCTGCGCACGCACAGCAGGCCAAGCCGGCTGATGCGACGGCGATGGCGCCACCCGCCGGCGGCAGGAACGATATTGTGCCGCTGGTGCGTTCCTACACCGGTGCGATACGCAAGTTTCAGGACATCAAGCCGCTTGCCGGGATGACGGCAGCGGGGCTGGAGAATCAGCCGGACATGTTGCCGTTGATCGACACCTTTGTCGGCGATCTGGATATCCGTTACGCGTTCGATGCCGATGCCGGCTTTCGCTACCTTTCTGGGCGCGACCTGAAAACGCTGGGTATCGTGCGCGATCAGTTGCTGCGGCTCGCCGTGGCGAATTTCCGCCGGCGTTACCCCAGGATTACCGTCGAGCGCCCGATAGCGTTTGTGGGCAAGCTCGCCAACGGCGGCGAACTGGAGCCGTGCATGATGCTCGACGCTGATTTTTGGGAAAAAGAAAAATTACGCTACGGCGGCGAAATCGTTGCCGCGGCGCCCACGCGCGACATCCTGTGGTTTACCGGATTAAAACCGATTGAAAACGTTCGCAACCTGCGGGCTAACACGAGCGCGCGCATCAGGAAGCGGGCGTGCGCGCAATATCAAAGCTGATGTATCTGTGGCGCAACAAACGCTGGGAAGTGCTGGAAGCTTAATGGTGATCCGATCTTAAACGGGAGAAATTCATGCTAACGACCATAGCCATCATCGTCGTGGTATTGATTGCCGGTATCCTGATATTCGCCGCAACCAAGCCCGACACCTTCCGCGTGCAACGCTCGACTGCCATCAAGGCGCCGCGGAAAAAGTGTTTGCGTTGATCAACGACTTCAAGGCGTGGAGCGCATGGTCGCCGTGGGAGAAAAAAGATCCCGCAATGAAGCGCACCTTCGGCGCCACGACCAGCGGCAAAGGCGCGCACTATGCGTGGGAGGGCAACAAGGAGGTCGGCCAGGGCAGCATGGAAATTACCGAATCAACGCCCTCATCGAAGATTGTGCTGAAGCTCGATTTCATCAAACCGTTTGAGGGGAACAATATCGTTGAATTAACGCTGACAGCGCAGGGCAACACCACGACTGTCACCTGGCTGATGCATGGCCCGGCGAACTTTATGTCGAAAATCTGTCAGGTGTTTATGAACATGGACAGCATGGTCGGCAAGGATTTTTAGTCGGGATTGACGAATCTGAGAGCGGCGGCCGAAAAGTAAATGTTGCGCATTTAAACAAGGAGATGATGATGGCAAGCAAAGCGACGAAATCCTCAGTTCGAAAAAAAACGCCAGCCGCGCGCGCGGCGTAGCGTGGTATTGGTCGCCACCCGCAAAGGCGCGTGGATTTATCACGGTGACGCGGCACGCAAAACGCGGCGTGTTGATGGCCCACATTTTCTTGGCCATACCATCAGCTATCTGGTGCTCGATCCGCGCGACAAGCGTACGTTACTGGCGGCGGCGAAGACCGGCCACCTTGGCCCGACGGTATTTCGTTCGACGGATAGGGGAAAAACCTGAAAAGAAGCCGCGCAACCGCCCGCATTCGCCAAGGCGCCCGAAGGAGAAAAGGGCCGCGCGGTGGATCACACGTTCTGGCTCACGCCGGCGCACTCGAATGAACCCAATGTGTGGTACGCGGGAACTTCGCCTCAGGGCCTGTTCCGCAGCGAGGACGGCGGTGTCACCTGGGCGCCGTATTCAACCCTTAACGACGATCCGCAGTATCGCGAGTGGATGGGCACGGTGCAGGACGGCACGCTGGATGGCCCCAAGCTGCATTCGATCATTGTCGATCCGCGCGACCCCAAACATTTGTATATCGCGATGTCGGGCGGCGGCGTGCATGAATCGCTGGATGGCGGCGCCACCTGGCGGGTGCTGATCGACGGCATGGAAGTGGTTCAGGGTTTCGGCCTGGACGCCTCGAAACCCACGTGTCATGATCCGCACTGCCTGCGACTGTGTGCGTCGAACCCGGACCGCATTTACCAGCAAAATCATTGCGGCATTTATCGCATTGATCGGCCATCGGATACCTGGGTGCGCATCGGCACGACCATGCCGAAAAAAGTTGGCGATGTCGGTTTCCCGCTGGTGGTGCATCCGCGCGACGACAATACTGCGTGGGTGTTTCCGATAAATGGCAGCGGTGTGTGGCCGCGCACCGGCCCCGATGGCAAGCCAGCGGTGTATGTCACCCGCAATGGCGGCAAGACCTGGCAGCGGCAGGATGCAGGCATGCCCAAAGCGCAAGGCTGGTGGACGGTGAAGCGCCAGTGCATGACCGGTGACACGCGCGATCCCGTTGGTCTTTACTTCGGCACCACCAGCGGCGAACTGTGGATGAGCCGCGACGAAGGCCGCAAGTGGAGCTGTATCGCGCGCAATCTGCCGGAAATTTATGCGGTGGAAGCGGCGGTGTTGTAAACAGGCCCTGACGCCAAATGCCAAGTCGCTCAACCCTCCACGGTGTCATTTCCACGCAGGCGGAAACCCCCTCTCTCCGCTGGGCTAATCTGTGCACACGAGTGTGAGAGCATGTAGCCCGGAAGAAGGCCATGGCTTTTCATGGCCGTATTCCGGGGAAGTGTGGGTGGCTGGACTAGCGTGCTGTCGATGCGCGGTGCTTCTTCCCGGAATACGTCCTTCGGACTCCTTCCGAGCTACGGGAGATGTGTGCATAG
>CAMBCF010000100.1 GCA_945864585.1 Bordetella parapertussis
AGGGGTTACAACATCCGCTTTTTCTGGCGTGAATGTCTGGTTCCACCGGTGGCGCGATGGTTTGCTCCCTTCTCCCGCCGGGAGAAGGGCCGGGGATGAGGGAGAGAAGCACCGCGCACCCTATCTGAAATGGCCGGAAAATTTAGAGGCGCTGACATACTCGCGCGTGCCCTGGCGCGGGCGGGTGCGCGGCAGTTGTTTTCGTTGTCCGGCAATCAGATCATGCCGCTCTACGATGCGGCGATTGATGCGGGGCTTAACATTACCCACGTGCGGCATGAAGGCGCCGCCGTGCACATGGCCGATGCGTGGGGGCGGCTCACCGGTGAACCGGGCATTGCGCTACTCACCGGCGGGCCGGGGCACGCCAATGGCATCGGCGCGCTGTATACCGCGCTGGCTTCCGAATCGCCACTGGTAATGCTCTCCGGGCACGCGCCGCTGAATCAACTGGGGCGCGGCGCGTTTCAGGAAATGGCGCAGGCCGATATGGCCGCGCCCGTGACCAAAGCTTCATTTACCGCGCGTAGTGCTGAGACCTTGGGTGACGACATTGTGCGCGCCATGCGCATAGCGCGCAGCGGGCGCCCGGGGCCGGTGCATTTGAGTTTGCCGTTTGATGTGCTGGAGCAAACGGTGGCGCACCCGCGCGCGTGCGCGCCGGATGACGATCACGGGTTCACTCAGGCGCTGCGCGTAACCACGGCCGAGGCAGTGTTGGCGCTCATCCACAAAGCGCAAAAACCGTTGCTTATCACCGGGCCCATGCTGGCAAGCAGCCGCGGGCAGCATCTGCGTGACCAACTCGCGCGCGCGACGGGCGCGCCGGTGGTGAGCATGGAAAGTCCGCGCGGCATTGCAGACCCCTGCCTGGGCGCGTTCGGTGATGTGCTGGTTGATGCCGACCTGATTGTGCTGATCGGCAAGCAGCCCGATTACACCCTGCGTTTTGGTCAGGCGCCTGCGGTGGGCGCGCACTGCAAATTCGTGGTCATCGATCCCGCTATCAATGTGCTAAGGCGTAGCGTCGCAACCATAGGTAACGCACGTGTGGTGTTAAACGCCGTAGCGGACGTAGCGGCAGCGATGCAGGCGCTGCTCGGAAACGCCATAAATCACCAGACAAAACCAAATAGCTGGATGCATGCAGTGACGGATGCCATAGCCTATCGTCCCGCCGCGTGGAAGACCGCGGCTTCTGCGCAAGCCGCTACCGTGCATGCACTGGAAATCGGCCGCGCTGTGCAAAAAATACTCGATGACGCCGATGATCCGATACTGGTGGTGGATGGCGGCGAATTCGGGCAGTGGGCACAGGCGTGCATGAGTGCTGCGACGCGCATCATCAACGGCCCGGCGGGTTCGATCGGCAGCGCGATACCGTTTGCGATGGCCGCGCGCGTGGCGCGTCCCCATGCCACGGTGGTAGCGGTGCTGGGTGATGGCACGTTTGGTTTTCACATGGCTGAGTTTGATACGGCGCTGCGGCATCAGTTGCCGTTTGCCGCCGTGGTAGGCAACGATTCCTGCTGGAACGCGGAATACCAGATTCAGTTGCGCACCTACGGCAAGGATCGCACGGCGGGATGCGAGCTGCTGCCGGGGGTCGCGTATGAAAAGGCGGTTATTGCATTGGGTGGTCATGGCGAGCGCGTTACCCGCGCCGCCGAACTTGCGCCGGCATTGGCGCGTGCGGTGAAGTCGAAGCTGCCTGCCTGCGTCAATGTGATGATCGAACGCATGCCCGCGCCCACGGTGTCGCGTGCGGCTGCGATGGCCGGTGGGGCACATTGAAAAGCTTCACCGCAGAGGCGCAGAGGCGCAAAGGAAACGCAGAGAACAGCGTTTCTCTGCGGGGGTTCTCTGCGCCTTTGCGCCTCTGCGGTGAAGTATTTGAGGTTCATGCGTCATGAGCACACTACACGTGAGAATCTGGCGCGGCACCGAAACGGGGCAGTTCCAGGATTACGAGGTGCCTCGCCTCGAAAGCCAGACCGTGCTCGACGTGGTGACCTACGTGCAGCGCCGGCTGGATCCCTCGCTGGCCTATCGCTTCTCCTGCCGCGTGGGGGTGTGCGGCTCGTGCGCGATGTCGGTGAATGGCGTGTCGCGGTGGACCTGCCGCACGCATGTGGCGAAGGTTGCGCATGACGATCGTTTGGAGATTGCGCCGCTGCGCAACCTGCCGGTGATCAAGGATGTCGTCACCGACATGACGGAATTTTTTGACAAGTGGGCGAAAGCGCGTGGCCAATTCACCGGCAGCAAGACGCGTAGAGATGATTTCGCGCAGGTGAAACCGGAGTCAAAGCAGCGCAAAGCGGTGGATGCGGCTATTGAATGCATCGGCTGCGGTGTGTGCTACAGCTCGTGCGAAGTGGTGACGTGGAAGCCGGATTATCTGGGCCCTGCTGCGTTGAGCCGCGCGTGGACGCTGCTGAACGATGTGCGCGATGTAGCGCAAAAAGAACGGCTGGCCGCGGTTGCCGGCGACGCCGGTTGCCACGCTTGCCACACGCACATGAACTGCACCGAGCGTTGCCCCAAAGGCATTTCGCCGACGGCGGGTATTGCGGGGCTGAAGCGCGCGATATGGAGTGCCACGCTCAAAGGCGAACTTTGATTCACGTATGAATACGCGTAGCCAAATCCTGCTGTGGGGCGCGCAACGCATCAGCGCAATGGTGCTGGCGTTATGCGTGATCGTGCATCTGATCACCATCATTTACGCGGTGCGCAACGGTTTATCGGCGGCGGAAATTCTCGGGCGTACGCGCGGCAGCGTGGCGTGGGGCGGCTTCTATGCCTTATTTGTGGCTGCGGTCGCGGTGCATGCGCCGATCGGTGTGCGTAATATCTGCGCCGAGTTCGGCTGGCGCGGACGTGGCGTGGATATTCTAATGTTTGTGCTGGCGCTCACATTGCTGATGTGGGGTATGCGCGCGGTGGTGGCGGTGGTGTCGTGAGGAACGATTTCCGTTCACGCAATCACGCGGCGTACTGGGCGTTTCTGGTACATCGCATTTCCGGTGTGGCGCTGACCTTGTTTTTACCGTTGCATTTCTGGGCGCTCGGCAATGCGCTGCACGGCGAGGCGAAGCTGGAAAGCTTTCTGCGTTGGAGCGATCAGCCGCTGGTGAAGTGCGCTGAAGCCGTATTGGTGTTGCTGCTGGCGGCGCACATGGCGGGTGGTTTGCGGCTGCTGATGCTGGAATTCATGGCGTTGCCGGGTAACGTAACTGAGTGGCACAAAACGTTGCTGGCGACAGCGGCGGGCGTGAGCGTGGCGATAGGATTGCTGTTTCTATTCAATATGGGGTGAACATGGCACGTAAGCCAGGCAAAAAACCAAACATACTGTTGATTCTGGTTGACGATCTGCGTTACGACGAGTTTGGCGCAGGCGGCCATCCCTATATGAAGACTCCGCACATCGATCGCATCGCGCATGAGGGTGCGTTGTTCGAGCGTGCGTTTCACACCACGCCGATTTGTTCGCCCAACCGCGCGTCGATACTCACCGGGCAATACGCCAGCCGCCACGGCATCATCGACAACGTCGCGCGCGATGCGGCGAGTCATCGCATACCGAACTATCACCTTGAGCTGCAACGCCTCGGCTACGAGACTGCGCACATCGGCAAGTGGCACATGGGCAACGACGGCAAGCCGCGTCCCGGCTACGACTATTGGGTGGCGTATGACGGCCACGGCCGGCTTAACGATCCGCTGCTGAACGAGCACGGCAAATACGTGCAGCACAGCGGCTACATCACCGACATCATGAACGGCATGGCGGTGGATTTTGTGAAGCAGAAGCACGACAAACCGTGGTCGCTGTGGTTCGCGCACAAGGCGGTGCATCCCGATGCGGAGCAGGCCGCGGACGGTACTGTGCGCATGGACGGCTACCGCGTGGCGAAGCGGCACCAGGATCTGTATCGCGGCTGTATGTTTCCGAAGAAACCCAATATGCAGAGCCCGGAAGAATTCCTCAAGCACAAACCGGTGTGGACCGAAGCGGTGGAATTGCGCAAGTTGCCGCAGTCGCTGGCGATCACCGATCCGCTGCATTCATTTACGCAGGAAGAAATCCGCCTGCGCGCGTGCATGATGGCGTCGGTGGACGAAGGCGTGGGCATGCTGTTCGAAGCGCTGCAGCAGACCGGGCAGCTGGACAACACCATCATCCTGTTTATGGGCGACAACGGATTTTTCTTCGGCGAACACGGCATCGGTCCCGACCGGCGCTTCGGCTACGAGGAGGGCATCCGCTCACCGCTGACCATCCGTTATCCGAAGCTGCTCAAGGCCGGTGCACGCCGTAAGCAACTGGTGATCCTGCAGGATCTGGCGCCGACGCTGATCGACATCGCCGGCGGCAAACCCGGTGCGCATATACAGGGACGCTCGCTGGTACCGTTGTTCTCCGGCAAAAAAACGAGTTGGCGCAAATCGGTGCTGATTGAATATTGGGCGGAGAACGCGTATCCGTGGCTGGTCGGCATGACCTATAAAGCGGTGCGCACCGACCGCCACAAATACATCAAGTGGGTGAATCGCGCGCGCAACGGCGAACTCGACGAGCTCTACGATCTCGACCGTGACCCGTACGAAATCAATAACGTCGTGAGACGTCCGGCGTATAGTGCAACGCGCGACAAGTTACGCCGCGAACTGCGCAAACTTGCCGCCGATGCGCTGGGGTTGTAACGTCGCTTGTGGTTTTCTACACTATGAGAAATTATATTAATTATGTTTAAAAACAGATACTTACGATATTTCGGTGCTGTTGGCACAGCGATGCTGATGGCAACGGCGGCGCATGCGCAGACCGCTGCGACAGGCTCAAGACCTGCCTTTCCCGAACGTCCGGTGCGCGTCATCGTGCCGTTCGCGCCGGGCGGCGCCACCGATATCGTGACGCGCATCATCGCGCAAAAACTGAACGAGTCCTGGGGGCAGACCGTGGTGGTCGATAACCGCGGCGGCGCCGGTGGCAACATCGGCGGCGAGCTTGCGGCGAAAGCCAATGCCGACGGCTACACCTTGTTCATGACGTCGGGTTCCATCGTCACCGCCAATCAGCATATGTACAAGAGAATGCCGTTCAATCCGGAAAAGGATCTGGTGGCGATTACCGGCACCGCGAGCGGCCCGCAAATCATCGCGGTGAACCCGAGCTTCGCGCCGAAGACGGTGAAAGAATTCATCGCCCTCGCGAAAGCGAAACCCAAAACACTGACCTTCGGCTCGGCGGGTTTTGGCACGCAGACCCATTTGTCGGGCGAGAATTTCATGTACGTGGCGGGCATCGATGCGGTGCACGTGCCGTACAAGGGCGAAGGTCCGGCACTGATCGATCTGGTCGCGGGCCAGTTGCAGTTCATCACCCCCAATCTTGCAGCATCGATCGGCTTTGTCACGCAAGGCAAGTTGCGAGCACTCGCGGTCACCAGCAAGGAGCGCTCGCGCCAGTTGCCCGATGTGCCGGCGGTGTCCGAGACGCTGGCGGGCTTTGAAAATCTTGGCTGGTTCGGCCTGATGGCGCCCACTGGCACGCCGAAGTCAGTGATCCAGAAAGTTCACGACGACACCACCAAAGCACTGCAATCGGCGGACATCCGCGCGCGGCTCGAACAACTGGGCATGGCGCCGTACCTCAAGAATCCCGTCGAGTTCGCGCACACCATCAAAATCGAATCCGCGCATTGGGCGAAGATCGTGCGCGAACGCAATCTGGTGATCAATTAAGGAGGGCAGGGTTGAGGGACGAGGACTGAGGACTGAGTAACTTCTGTTTGCCGTTACTTAATCCTTAATCCTCAATCCTAAGTCCTCAGTCCTGCATTTAACATGAAAATAGATCTGCAGCAAGTTGAAGATGCGGCCAAGGAAATCTACATCCGCGCACTAAAGTTGTTGCCGCCGGATATCAAGGAAGGCTTCAAACGTCTCGATGCGGCCGAGACCAACGCCACCGGCAAGGCGATCCTCGGCACCATGATCCGCAACATCAAAGTGGCTGAGGCCAACACCAACCTGCTGTGTCAGGATACCGGCATCCCGATTTACAACGTCATCATCGGATCGCATGTCGAGATCGACGGCTACCAACTTAAGCAGGCGATTGCCAGGGGCTGCGCGCGCGCGACGCGCGACCATCCGCTGCGCTCATCGGTGGTGCATCCGACCACGCGTCACAACGAACATACCTCGTGCGGGCGTGGCGTGCCGGTGATCAACATTGATTTCTCCGACACGCCTGATGAGTTGTCGATAGAAATGATCCCCAAAGGTTCGGGTTCTGAATTTAATTCGTGGCTTAAAATGGCGTTGCCTGCGGATGGCATAGCTGCGATCAAGACGTTTGTGATTGATTGCGTGCTGGAAGCCGGCGGCAAAACCTGCCCGCCGACTATCGTCGGCGTGGGCGTGGGTGGCACAGCCGACCTGTGCGTGCATTTGTCGAAGGTCGCGGCCACACGCCCGCTGGGATCGGCCTGCACTGACCCCGAAGGCGCTGCACTGGAAAAAGAACTGAGTGGCGTGGTCAACAAGCTGGGTGTCGGCCCGCAGGGTCTGGGCGGCGATTCGACCGCGTTTGCAGTGCATGTCGAGACCGCCGCCACACATATCACCTTGAACCCGGTAGCGGTAAACATGCAGTGCCACTCGGCGCGCCGTTCGCGGGCGACGTTTAGTATTAGAGGATTGGAGTATGGGTTTTGACAAGATCAGTGAACGGGTGAACGAGTAACCCCGGGCTCGGCGGGTTTGCGCTTTTGACTTTACCCGTTCACTCATTCACTCGTTCACCCGTTCACGCCTTTAGAGGTTTTTCATGCACCACGAATTCGACACCCCGGTAACGGAGCAGCAAATACGCCAGGTGCGTGTCAACGACACGGTCACGCTGAATCAAACGCTCTACGGTATTCGTGACGCCACGCAAATACATATGTTCGACCATGGCCGCAAAACGCGCTTTGACCTGCGCGGACACGCCGTGGTGCACACCGCGCCCAACGTGAAATGGGTGGGCGAAACGCAGGCGCATCCGTCGGGCTACGAACCGATCTGCATCGGCACCACCACCAGCGCGCGCATGGAGCGCTTTACGCGACCGCTGATGGAACAGTACGGGGTGCGCATCATCATCGGCAAAGGCGGCTTGCTCGCGGCCTCGCAGGCGGCGTTCAAGGATATCGGCGGCATTTATCTGGCGATCGTAGGCGGCGCGGCGGCGCTGGAGACCACCTGGATCGAGCAGATCGAAGAAGTCGATCTGGATGATCTCAACCCTGAATCTTTGTGGAAGTTTCGCATCAAGGGCTTCGGCCCGTTGCTGGTGGCGATGGATTCTCACGGCGGCAATCTGTATACCGAGGTCAACAAAGCCGCACAGGGCAATCGCGCCGAGGTGCTGGCGGCGTTGGGTGTCAAAAGTTCATGAACCACAGATGAACACAGATGAACACAGATAAAATCTAAAATGCGAGGGTGTGTTTTTCATCTGTGTTTATCTGTGTTCATCTGTGGTTAAAAGCCTTTAATGAAGACTATCAAAACCGATATCCTGATCCTCGGCTCCGGCGGCGCGGGGCTGTTCGCCGCATTGCATGCGCAACAGCACAACCCGGCTCTGTCGATTACCGTCGCGGTCAAAGGTTTACTGGGTAAATCCGGTTGCACGCGCATGGTGCAGGGTGGCTACAACGTTGCGCTGGCGAAAGAGGATTCGGTCGAGCGTCATTTCATGGATACCATCGAAGGCGGCAAGTGGCTGCCGGATCAGGACCTCGCGTGGACGCTGGTTGAGACCGCTATCGAACGCATCCACGAACTCGAAAACGAACTCGGTTGTTTTTTTGATCGCAATGCCGACGGCACCATTCATCAGAAAGCATTTGCCGGGCAGACCTTTGACCGCACTGTGCATAAGGGCGACCTCACCGGCATCGAGATCATCAACCGCCTGGCCGAGCAGGTGTGGGCGCGCGGCATCAAGCGCATGGAGGAACATCGCGCAGTCGAGTTCGTCAAAAACAAAACGGGCGATGCGATTGCCGGCGTGCTGATGATTGACATTCGCAGTGGCGAATTCGTATTCGTGCAGGCGCAGGCGGTGCTGCTGGCCACAGGCGGTGGGCCGACGATGTATAAATTCCACACGCCGTCGGGTGACAAGACCTGCGACGGCATGGCGATGGCGCTGCGCGCCGGCTTGCCGCTGCGCGACATGGAAATGGTGCAGTTTCATCCCACCGGGTTGATCGCCGGGCCCGATACGCGCATCACCGGCACCATCATCGAAGAGGGCCTGCGTGGCGTGGGCGGGCATCTGCTCAACGGCAACAAAGAACGCTTCATGCACAAGTACGATCCGCGGAACGAGCGCGCCACGCGCGATATCGTTTCGCGTGGCATGGATCAGGAAATGCGCGAAGGCCGCGTCGGCCCCAGCGGCGGACTCTACATCACCATGGCGCATCTGGATCCGGCAATGGTGCGCCGCGAATTCAAGGGCATGGTTGAACGCTGCGCGGATTGTGGTTTTGATCTGGTGTCCGGACTGGTAGACGTGGTGCCGACAGCGCATTACATGATGGGTGGCGTTGAGTTCAAAGTCGATTGCACCACGCCGCTGCACGGTTTGTTTTGTGCGGGCGAGGACTCCGGCGGCGTGCATGGCGCGAACCGTCTCGGCGGCAACGGCGTGGCGAACTCCACGGTGTTCGGCGGCATCGCGGGAGATGTGATGCCGGGCTGGGTGAAAGCGCATGGCGCATTCCAGGAACCCGACAGTGCAGCCATCGATGCAGCGATTGCGTGCTGCCGTGCGCCGTTTTCCAGGCCTCCGGGTTCGCTGGCAGACCTGCGCGAAAAACTCTACAGCCACATGTGGGATGAGGTGGGCATAGTGCGCAATGCGGCATCGCTCACGCGCGCGGCGGCTACGCTGGATGAACTCGAAGCTGAGCTTGATGCGACCGGCGTGGACAGCAGCAACCTTGCGTTCAATCTGACGTGGCACGATTGGCTGAATCTGAAAAATCTGATTCTGGTATCGAAATCCATTCGTTACGCCGCTGAGGCGCGCGAGGATTCGCGTGGTGCGCATTTTCGGACCGACTTTCCCGAGGTGCGCGATCTGGAAAATTCCCGCTACACCAGCGTGTCGTTTAAGGACGGCCGCTTTGACTGCGTAACCAAGCCGGTGGTGTTTACTCGGGTTAAGCCCGGGCAGACGCTGATCAAGTAACGAGAACTCGTAGAGCCTGCCCCTGACTTGATCCGGGGTTGGGCTGAGCCTGCGAAGCCCAACACAGACACCGGAGTAAATCATCTGTGCCACGAAAATGGAATCCCTTCCCCTTCAGGGCTAGTCTATGTACTCAACTTTGAGTGTGAGAGCATATAGCCCGGAAGAAGGCCATGGCTTTTCATGGTCGTATTCCGGGGAAGTGTGGGTGGCTGAACTAGCGTGCTGTCGATGCGCCGTGCTTCTTCCCGGAATACGTCCTTCGGACTCCTTCCGAGCTACGGGAGATGTGTGCATAGATCAGCCCTGAAGGGGAAGGAGCCTCTTTGTTAGTGATGCTGTCCATTGAAAATATCAGATTACCGCCATGCTGCAGCTATCCCTGGAAAAACTGATCGAACTGACTACCCGTGCACTAAAACGCGCCGGCGCATCCAAAGCCCTGGCGCAGGCAACCGCGCAGGCACTGGTCGCTGCAGAAGCCGAAGGCCTGTCGGGCCACGGACTTTCGCGCGTGGCGCTGTATTGCCAGCATCTGCGCGAAGGCCGCGCGTCGGGCAAAGCGAAACCGAAAGTAGTACGACGCAAAGGTGCCACCGCATTGGTCGACGCCGGTGGCGGCCTCGCGTTTCTTGCCTGTGCACTGGCGGTGAAAGAAGCGATTGCGCGCGCCAGGCGCAACGGCGTGAGCTTTGTCGGTGTCACCAACAGTCATCACATGGGCGCACTCGCCTATCACCTCGCACCCATCGCGCAGGCGGGCATGGTGGGCCTCGCGTTCACCAACTCTCCTTCGGCGATTAATGCCTGGGGTGGCAAACGCGCGTTTTATGGCACCAATCCGGTAGCGGCGATTTTTCCGCGCCACGGTTCCGCACCCATAGTGGTCGATTTATCACTCACCGAAGTGACACGCGGCAAAATCATGGTGTATGCCAGGGACGGCAAGCCGATTCCGCTGGGCTGGGCGGTGGACAAAGATGGCAACCCCACCACCGATGCCAAGGCGGCATTGACCGGTGGCAGTCTTAACGCCATCGGCGGCGTCAAAGGTGCAGCGCTGGCGTTGATGGTGGAAGTGTTGTGCGTGGCGCTCACGGGTGCTGCGTTCAGTTTTGAAAACGATAGCTACTTTGAGCCGGGCAACAAACCGCGCATCGGTCATGCAATACTGGCGATTGATCCCGCCGCGCTGGCGGGCAGCGATGCGTATTTCTCGCGGCTGGAAGTGATGATCACGGCTATGCTGCGCGACGAAGGCGTGCGTTTGCCGGGTGTGCGCCGGCAAAAATTAACCGCTGCCGCGCGCGCGCAGGGCTTGCAGATTGCGGATGTGCAGGTCGCTGAACTGTTGGTTTTAGCGGGGAAGAAAAGTATTTAAAAGCAAATAGTTACGTTTCATTCACCGATCACTATTTCAAGGAGCAGCCATGAAAACCAAATCATTTGCACTGACTGCGCTTGCCAGTGCGTTGCTGATGACAGGCGCAACGTGCTGGGCGCAAAACGTAAAAATCACGCCGCTGGGTTCGCACGCAGGCGAGTTGTGCGACCGTGACCGTGCGACGATTTTTGAAGACCCCACCGGCGTGCGGATTCTGTATGACGCAGGCCATTCCGTTACCGGCGGCGACGATCCGCGGCTCGGCGACGTGCATATCGTGCTGCTGTCCCACGCACACGGCGATCACATGGGCGACCAGCGGATGAAGGCGCTCGGCGCCGGCACCTGTGAGAAGCCGGAAACGGTTTCCGCTGCGCCGCATTCGACCACCGCCGAGATTGCCGCGGCGAAGAACGCCGCCATCATGATGGTCGCGCCGATGGGCGCGTTCATCGCAAGGAAAATCCAGAACATCCTCGGCAAGCCGACCGGCAATTGCGCGGTGACTGACGGCGCGCTGGTGGTGCCATTTGCCGCTTCCTGCGCGGCAAACGCGCAGTTGGGCGGCACCCGCACCATCAAGACCGCCGGCGCAGCCAGCGGGGTGGAGATCACCATCGTTCCGGCCTCGCATGACAGTACGGTGGCGCGCACGCTGCTTTCCGACCCGGAGAAATCCAACCTTGCGGTGGACAACGTCAGCCGCTACCTGGGACCGCCAAGCGGCTACGTGCTCAAGTTCACCAATGGCCTTACGGTTTATCTTTCGGGCGATACCGGCATACACGCGGAGATGAAAACCGTGGTCGGCGATTTTCACAAGGCGAACCTCGCGCTGCTCAATCTGGGGCCGAACGCTATCACCGGACTGTCTGCCACCTACGCCATGAATGAACTGGTCAAACCGGCAGCGGTGATCGCGACGCATGTGAACGAGGGCGCGACATCGGGCGGCAAGCTCAAGCCGAATTCGCGCACTGCTGCGTTCATCAAGCTGGTCAAGCGCCCGGTGCATTTGGCCATTAGCGGCCGCACCATGGAGTTTGATGGCAAGGCCAATTGCGTGGCGGGGTGTAACTGAAAGACGATTCGTAAAAACGCCGCAGGCGTTGGGTTGCCGCCACCGGCATTGCCGAAGACCGCTACCTTCCTCATGGGGGCGGCGTCGCAACCACGCTCAACCTCCAAGGTGTTCAATGTCGCGCTCAGCGGCGCGCCTTAGCGCGTCCGCTGCTGCTAAAGTTAGGCGGCGCGTTTTGAAACGCCGCGAATTGAAAAAAGCGTTTCAGGTGCAATATCTGCTCCACTTGGCTAACACACTGTCCCGCCTGCAATGAAGAACTTGCGGAACTCAGTGCGATTTTTAAGAGGTCCAAATACGGGTCCCTTAAGCCAATGCGAGAAATCAACGGTTTTTTGAAGACCTGTATTGAATAAAAGCTCAATGCAATAACCCGAAACGTAATGCGCTTCGATTACCTGCGGCAATATTGTCATCGTGTCTTACTCCAGCGGTGCGATTTGACGAAGAGGTTGAAGTGCTTTTCCTTTTTTCCAGTTTGTACGTAGTTCAAGTTCATGAAGACGCGCCCATTCCCTGATGAGACGCCGTGCTCTCGCAGACCGGATTTCTCCGGCGATGAGTTTCCCAAAAAATCGAACGTTGCCAATTACCCTTGGTATTCGACGTGAAAATGTGGCGGTTCGTGATCATCGAAGAACATTCGAACGATGATCCCAAATATTTAATTGAATCAATTGCTTATAACAAATTATTACGTCCTAAATCGAAAAAAAACACCCCCAGTTTTCACCATTCTCGATTACACGCTCGCCTTCATCAACTCGATCATCAGGTACGTCGGCTGCACTACAGCATAAGTATAGCGGAGGCCTATGTCTACTCGGGATGATATGGCTGGCCTCGCAGTTCCGTAAAAATTCGAAATCCGCTTTTATCCCGCTATACTTTGTAATCGTTCTCGCTACCACGGGATACGCCATGCTCGCTCACCGTGCACTCACAGTACTGGCGCTCGGTTTCGCGCTGATCAGCTTGCATGCGACCGGCGCCAGTCAGTCGCCGCTTACCATTGCGCCGGTGGGTGCATCGGCGCAGATACCGGCTACACCAATCAAGCCGGACGGCGACGGGCCGTTTCCGGCGGTGGTTATGATGCACGATTGCAGCGGGCTCGGCCCACGCTCGATCGGTGCGCCGTTGCGCTGGGCGAGGGAACTGGTGGAGCAGGGCTATGTGGTGTTGATTCCCGACAGCTTCACGCCGCGCGGTTTTGCCGATGGCGTGTGCCTGATTCCCGGCAAGCAGTCGGTGAGTGTGAACGGCTACGCGCGTGCTTTGGATGCATACGGCGCGCTGGCGGCGTTGCGCGCGCTGCCGTACGTCGATGGCAAGCGCGTCGGCATCATGGGCGGGTCGCATGGCGGGTGGACCACACTATTGTAGTGCTTCACTCTATGCGGCACTTATGCAACGGCACGGCACCAGCGAAACTCCTCCCCTTTCAAGGGGGGAGGCTGGGAGGGGGATGGGGTAATGGCGCGCGAATGCTACCCCATCCCCACCCTAGCCCTCCCCTTGAAGGGGAGGGAATGTTTCATGAATTGCGAAGCAGTACACTAGCCGCGATGTTTGTGCCGCTCGATGCGAACAATCCGCTGGCGGATGCCAAGCGCGACGGCTTCGCCGCAGCCGTAGCACTTTATCCAAGCTGCGCGCCGCGCTATGGCGCATGGTCCACTTCCAAGCCGGCAAACTTCGGCCCAGTGACCGGCTATTCAGGCGTGTATCAACCGATCGCGCCACTGTTGATATTGAGTGGCGAGAAGGACGACTGGACGCCGGCGGAGCCGTGCCGGCATCTGGCGGAAGGCAGCCGCGCCGCAGGCTACCCGGTCGATATCAAAGGTCCGCGGGACACCAGCGCCAGACATCGGACCACGCCGGCGTGCCCGGCGTGCGGCGGCAGATGCGGCGCCAACGGGCGCGCTCTGCGCTCCGGCTCCTGTTTCGGGCCTAGCTTAGGATCGCGTCCGGCGATGCGTTCGAAGGCGAACAGCACCCGCGTCTGGTTCCAGGTCGCGGTATCCCACAGGCGCACCGTGCCGTCGCGAGACGACGTAGCCATCATGCGTCCGTCGGCGCTCATCTCGATGGTTTCGGTCTCGTATCGGATGCCGCCGAGCACGCTGTCCAGGCGGTTGCGCGCCAGTGCGAGATCGAGCGCGGCCAGTGCTTCGGCGACCAGCGGCCGTGAAAAAAGCGCATCCGGCGCACGCGGCACGCCATTGAGCAGCACCTTCAACGCCTCGTCGTTGCGCTCGCTTTTCATCAGCTCAAGCGACTTGCTGGCGAGCGCCAGAGACTCGGTCTGCATCATCTTCCACCACACGCCATAAGCACTTGCGCTCAGCGCCAGCTCCAGCGTGAGCGCCTGCAGCCTGTGCCAGAACTGCCGGCGTTTCTCGCGCTGCCGCAGTTCGTCGAAGCCTACACCCAGCAGGCCCGCGATCAGCTTGAGCCGCGCGTTGTGCCTGCCGTCCTTGCCCGGCCGTGCATCTGCCGCGATCGGCTCGCTGCGCACCGTGGTGAGCTGTCCGGCGGCATCGACGCGAAAGCGTACTGCCTCGGGAAAACATTCGCGCAATTCACTGCCGGGCCGGTCACTCGCGTTCGGCTCCCCGTCCACGATCAGGCACAGGATGCGGTCCTCGCGTCCCATCGCCTTGAATGCTTTCACCTTCTCGTTTACCCAGTGCGAAACGGCGGACCGGGATGAACAGATCACGATCAGGTAGCGCGAGGTTTACAACGCTTCGCTGATGTTCGCGCCGAGATCGGACGAGGTGGGCGGTTCCTCGCGATCACGGAAAATAGGGAACAGACGTCGCGGGATCGCGCCGTCGCGCGTGACGCGCCCGACCAGCCGTCGCGGAACACGGTAGGTCTCGAGCGCTTTATGCAGCCAGTCACCCCACGCCTTGTCCTGGTGGCTGTAGCTGATAAACGCGCGGTATTTGAAGGGATCAGCCATGTGTTTGCCAGCGTAGGCGTGAACGAGTGAACGGGTGAACTAGTGAAGGGGTGAACGAGTAACCCCACGTGCGATGGTTTTCTGATTTTGATTTTTGCCCGCTCACTTATTCACTCGCTCTGCTTCGCTTCAAGTGTTCCCTTGACCCGTTCACGCCTTTAGAGGTTAGTTGCCGATCGCTCAATTCAGACTGCCCAGCACCTTGCCCCACTTGGGATCAGGCCGATGCAGCATTCTGTTGCCTGCCGCATGCAGCGCGGCCCAGGTGGTCGACAAAATATTCAGCAGCACCGGCTTGCCGAATTCTGCTTCGATCATTGGCACCGCGTGTATCGCGAACCACAGGCCGCCGGGCATCAACAGCGCTTGTGCGTCCGGCGCTTCGCGCAATACCTGCCGGCCCAATTCGAGCGCGAGTTCATGATCTTCGAGTGCCACCGAGTATTTGTTCTGATCGAGCGAGCGAGCGCGTGAACGGCAGGCGAGCACTTCAATACCGGCCTCGGCAAGATAAGCGGTAAGCATTTGATTCACCTGCGCCGGCCAGCGCGTCGCCAACGCGATTTTGCTGGAGCCTAAGTGCTTGAAGGTCGCGATGTGCGCCTCGAGATCGGTGTCGCACGGCAGGCCGGTGCGCATTTGCGCTTCGGCCAGAATTTCCAGCATGCGTTTGCGACCGAGTGCTGCGGCGACCGGCACACCGCTGAGCGAAATGCGATCCACCTTTTTCTTCGCCAGCAGCGCAAAGCGATCCCACAGCAGCGGCAGGTTTTCTTCAACGGCGGCGAGGCTGTATTCCCGCAGATTGAGTCCGGTAGTCACCAGCATCATGCCTTCGGGCGCGACGCGATAAAACTGATACGCATCCTGATCGGTATATAGATGCGGGATAACGTAGCCGAGTTGGTACCACGGGCTGATGATGCTCATGTTGCGGGTCTCCCTGTAGGCGCGGTGCGTCCGTTATAGCAGAGCGCGCGCCACAACAAAACAACGCTGCCGCTCGCAGCCGGGCATGCGGCAAAATACAAATAAAAACAGAGGGTTACAGTAGGCCGTTCGAGGCGTATCCGCTGCTGGCCTGCGCCCGGTTGACCGCGCGGCAATCCACGCATACAGTGCCGGTGCGAGCACAAGGGGACTCAAGTTTCCTATACACCATTCGGTAGAGGCGCCTATGCAACGCTACACAGCTAGGGCCTGCGCAGCAGCGGGCCTGAGTGTCATGTCGATAGCTTTCGGCACGCAGGCGCAACCGGGCAACGACCCGTTAGTACGCAGCTACCCGTCACGGCCGATCCGCTTCATCGTACCCTATCCTCCGGGCGGCGGAACCGATATCGTTTCGCGCGAGCTCGCCCCGTATCTGGTGGAGGCGTGGGGACAGCAAGTGATCGTTGACAATCGCGGCGGCGCGGGCGCCACTATTGGGCACGGTATTACCGCGAAAGCCACGCCCGACGGCTATACCATGATGTTGGGCACCTCGGGTGGGCTGGTCAGCAGCCCGTTGTTCGGCGTGCAGGTCAATTACAACCCGCTGCGGGACTTTGAGCCTATTGGGATGCTGGCAGAGATACCTTTCGTGCTCGCCGTGCCCACCGCGCTGCCGGCGAACAATATCCGCGAGTTGATCGAATTGTCCAAGTCGCGCCCTGCTGGTCTCAATTTCGCTTCGCCCGGCGCCGGCACGCCCAACCATCTGGCCGGCGAGTTGCTGAGGATCCGCTCGGGCATGCGCTTTGTTCACGTGCCATACAAGGGCGGCGGCCCGGCGATGACGGATCTCATTGCAGGCGAGATGCACTTCCTGTTTACGGGGATACCGCAACTGCTGCCGCACGTGCGATCCGGGCGGCTGAGGCTCATCGCCAGCGGGCATCCGGTGCGCAGCCGTCTCGCCCCCGACGCAGCCCCCATTGCCGAGGTGTATCCGGGCTTCAATTCCTCCACCTGGTTCTGCCTGTTGCTTCCGGCAGGCACCTCCAAGGCCATTGCCGCCAAGTTCAACGCGCAACTGAATCGGATAATCACCGCCACCGAGTTCGGCAACCGCCTGCTGCTGCAGGGCGCCGAGCCTGCGACCAGCACGCCGGCGCAGCTGATGGAAAAAATCCGCAGTGAAACCGAACGCTGGCGCAAGATCATCAAGGACGCGGGGCTGGCGACTGGCGGATAGTCAGTGGATCACAGCACGGGAATCTTCGCGTGCAATACCGCAGGGCGACCATCACGCACTGCGGCAAGGCAGCGCTGAATCGCCGCCGCTGCGGTGGCAGGATCGGTCAGCATCTCGCCGTAGCCGCCCGCGGCTTCGCATACCTTGGCGAACGCCATATCGGGCGCAAGCCGCGCCTCGAATGCATCCTGTGACTTCGATGCGCC
>CAMBCF010000101.1 GCA_945864585.1 Bordetella parapertussis
TGTCGATGCCAACTGGCGGGTTACCCCCGGATAAAGTCCGGGGTAACCCGCCACTACTTCTTCCTCGCCTTTGCTTTGGCTTTGGCCTGCGCAGGCACTGCCGCCCGCGCGATCTCCGCCGCGCTTTTCAGCTTGCCGACGTTCCAGCATAAATCAATCAGCTTGCCGTCCGAGATATAGATGAAGGCAGGGATGTTGCCCCGCAGGTCGAGCAGCGTGTGGAGTTTGACCGCGCCCTTCTTCTTGCGAAAACGCGCCCACGGAAACAACGCCAGTCGCTATTCTCGTTGGCATCGGCCAAGGTGCTGCGGGCGATCCTGCCCCGAACGCCCAAGTGGTAGAGCTTGCTCGAATGTGCGCGCAGACAAGCCTCGATGTCGCGCAGGCTTTCCCGTATGCATCGAACCACCTCCAGAAAAATCCGGAAGTTTCCAACACATTGAAATCGGTGACACCCGTGTGAATCATTTATGTACGTATTATCAGTAAGTTAAGTTGCGCTCACCCCAAAATCTCCGGACAGCAGTGCCCGCAAACACTCAATTTAAATAGCGCCCGCGATTTTCCACTGCGTTACCCTGGTGCCTTTGTGCTGATGCGCTTGTTTTCTTGGATTGCCCGTTGCGTCACGCGCAACACCACTACCAGCGCACGCACCAGTTCCATTAGCGCCTGATCCGCATCGGCCGCCGGCAGTGCCGGAACATGCACAAAGCCCGCGCGCATCACACCACCCGACTTCGCGGCGGCATGCATCAACCCAAAGAACACCTGATTGCACACAAAGGCCCCCGCGCTCAGGGAAAGCTCGGCAGGCAACCCCGCGCGGCCCAGCGCTTTCACAATCGCTGTGACCGGCAGCGTGGAAAAATACGCTGCCGGCGCGCGTGCGATCACTGGCTTGTCCAGGGGTTGCGCACCGTCATTGTCGGCAATACGCGCGTCACATAAATTGACGGCAATGCGCTCAACGCTGATCAGAGGACGATCCGCCGCCAGCCCCACGCACAGCACAATGTCAGGGTGCTCACGTGCGATAAGCGCGCGCAACCTGCGCGGCGCGCGCGCAAATGAAGTCGGCAACTCCGCGGTAACCACAGTAAGGTTGCCGTTGCGCCCTGCCACGTAATCAGCCAAGCGCCGCACCGCCGCCGCGGATGGATTGATCGCATCGCCGCCGAAAGGGCTAAAGCCTGTGACCAGCGCTTTCATACGTAAGTATTTGTTTTTATTAAAAATTTGTAACCATTGTAACCTTCTTGGCAGCACCACCTGCCGCAATCGCCGTATTCACGCGCGGCATGACTTCATTCGCCATCAACGCCATCGAGCGCTGCGCCAACTGCGGATCGACCCAATCCATGCCCGCATATACCAGCTCGCCGAAATCCCCAACTTCCTCGCGCAACCTGAGAATTTGATCGACCACGCTGTTCACGCTGCCATGTATCACCAGATTGTCGAGCACACGGTCTTCGGTAATCGCCGAATCCGGCTCCGACGGATCGTTCTTGAATATCACCTGGCGTCTGGCATTGATCATTTTGTAGGTCAGCATTTTCCAGTAGTAACGGTAGGGACTATTAGCGTCGTCGCGTCCGTAACTTTTGGCTACCTTGTCGTCGTCGGCGACGAATATCGTGCGTGCAATGCGCCAGTCCGCCGGATCAGGTGTCTGGCCCGCGTTGCGCTTGCCTTCGCTGTAATTGGCCCAGTGGCTCGGCAGCCATTTCGCAAACAGAAAATTAGCCGACAGCGGATGAAAATCTCGCTGCCCCATCAAAGTGACACCCTTGGAATAAGGCGCCACCACCGTGCCGACAATCTCCGGCCGCGGCTGCTGATACGGCTTGTAGAGATGCCCGCGGCCAATGACCAGATCCCGCGTGTTCTTGACGGTAACCTTGTAGCGGTTATCCGGAAGATCAATGTCGTACGGCGATTCGCCCTCCCAGATGGCGAGAATCACGTCGATGCATTCCGCAAACATTTTGGTGCGATCCTGATCGAGATTGCCCAGCGCCTCGGCATCGCAGCGCAGCGCACCCGCGCTCACACCGAAGATAAAGCGCCCCTTCGCCAGATGATCGAACATCGCCGCGTGGGAAGCGAACAGCACCGGATGCTGCTGCGACAGGTTCGAGGTGCCGGTGCCGAGCTTGATGGTTTTGGTATCGCTGATCAGTGTCGCCAGAAACAGCAGGCTGTTGGTGACGTTCTCGGTTTTTTCGGTGAGATGCTCGCCAACAAAAGCATCGTAAAAGCCCAGCTTGTCGGCGAGAATGATCGCCTCGCGGTCTTCCTGCAAAGTATCGGTGCAACTGCGCTCCATCGGGTGCAGCGGCATGGTGAAGTAGCCTAATCGCATTTAGTTCTCCTGAAGCAGTCTGTTATTTGCGTAAACGCTGCGCGTCCATCACGGCCGGGATGCGCGTAATCTCCACCAGAAAATCAATCATCACTCGCAGCTTGCGCGGCACATGGCGCGTCGGCGGATACACCACGCTGATCGGCTGGCCTTCCACCGCATAGGGCTTTAACACTTCAATCAAGGCGCCTGTGGCCAGATCATGGCGCAGCGTCCACCAGTTTGAATGCACCACGCCCAGACCCAGCAGCCCGGCTTCGCGCACGGCATCGCCACCGGTCAACACCAGCGGTCCGCGCACCGCGACCTCGACGCGCTTGCCTTTGACACTATACGGCCACACCGGAAACAGTGCGCTGGCGATGCAGCGATGCTGCATTAAATCTTCCGGCGCCTGCGGCCTGCCATACTGACCAAAATACGCCGGCGACGCTGCGGTAACACGCAGCCCGCGATTCAACACACGCGTCACGTAACGTGGATTATTGATTTCACCCACCTGCACCGCAAGATCGAGGCCGCGCTCAATCAAATCCGCGTGACGGTCGTCCAGGCTCACATTCAGCACGATGTCAGGATAACGCTCGGTAAACTCCGCTGCGCGCGGCAGAAATGTCAGTCGCCCGAACAGCGCCGGAAACGACAACTTCAACTGGCCTTTGGGCGCGTCGCCCGCGCCCTTCAGCGAGGCTTCGGCATCTTCGATATCGTTGAGTATCTGCAGACAGCGTGCGTAGTAATCGCGGCCGTCGTCGTTCAGCGCAAGCTTGCGCGTAGAGCGCACCAGCAACTGTATGCCCAGCTCTTCTTCCAGCCGCGCCACGGCCTTCGCCACCGCTGAAACCGACACCCCGAGTTGTGTGGCCGCCGAGGTAAAGCTGCCGCTTTCGGCAACTTTCACAAAGGCCAGCATGCCCAGCAGTTTATTCACAACGATCCGATGTGGGACAAAAAATGCATTCTACAATTTTGGATCGCGCTGTGGGTTGTGCTTGGCGCTATAAATTGCAGACCAGATTTTAGCCGGCGTCAGCGGCATATCGAGGTGCGTGATGCCGAGCGGCCGCAACGCATCCATCACAGCGTTGGTCAATACCGGCAATGCGCCGGTGCAGCCCGCCTCCCCCATGCCTTTAACGCCCAACGGGCTTACCCGCGACGCCGTGGCATGATGGTTCATATTTCCCCCGCGGCATAGTGAATCTGCGAAGGCTCAACACCCAGTTGCTCAGCCACGCGCGCTTTTCCCTGCTCGATCAATTTTAGCGCGGTGAGATGGCAGATGGTGCCGACGCCCACCGTATTGCGCGAGCCGCCGGTGTGATTCCCAAACAGCGGGGCCCCATTGAGCCCCTGGCGCACCATCACACGTTCGGTGGGAATTTCCAGCGCCCGGGCGACCAGCATGGCCAGCGTGGTTTCGTGCCCTTGGCCCTGCGCATGCGATACCGCATGCACCGTCACGCGCCAATCGCGATCCACTTCCAATGCAACTTGATCGCGGTTGTACATACCGGCGTTAGTCGTCTCAATCACCGTGGCAATACCACGACCTCGCAGCTTGCCTGCCTTTGCCGACGCAGCCTTGCGCGCAGGATAACCACTGCTGTCGGCGGCGGCCAGTGCTTTGTCCATCAACCCCGCAAAGTCAGCATTTTCATACACCGAGCCGGTGGGTGTTGTATACGGAAACGCTGCCATCGATATGTAGTTGCGCCGGCGCAATTCGACGGCATCAATGCCCACTTCAGCCCCCGCCTGACTCACCAGCCGTTCGACCACATACGCGATATCCGGCCGCCCGGCGCCGCGATAGTTGCCGATGGGCGCTGCATTGGTCAGCGCTACCCGCCAGCGGCCATACAACGCCGGTATGCGGTAAGCGCCGGTAAAGCTGACGATCGGATTGCGGATGGTCGCCGCTGCCGCGGGGGGCGTCATATACGCGCCGACCTCGGCAATCCAGTCGAGGCGCATCGCCAAAAATTTACCGTCCGCATCCAGCGCGAGCTCGCCATCGATCACACTGCCGCTATTGCTGCCGCATCACCCGCTTCGCATTCGAACGGCATGTTGCCGGGTATGTGTTGGTGAAGCAGCGGCGCCGCCGGTTCGAGTGCCGCTACACTATCAACCACGCACGGCAGATCTTCGTACTCGATTTCTATCAGTGCACAGGCATCCTGCGCCAGATGCGCTGACGCGGCAACCACGAACGCCACCGGCTCGCCGGCAAAGCGCACGCGCTGATGCGCCAATACCGGCCACTGCGGCAGCAACGGCCGCGCGCCATTCTTTCCAGCGAAGGTAAAAAAACTCACTGGCTGCACGTAGCCGGCGCGCACAGCATCGTCGCCGGTGAGTACCACATGAACGCCGGGGAGCATTTTTGCCGCCGTGATATCGACGGCGACAATACGGGCATGCGCCCGCTCCGATCGCAGGAAATGCCCATACAACTGCCCGGGCAAATTCCAGTCGGCGGCATATTTGCCGTTGCCGGCAATGCGATTGCGGAAAGTACTATTTCGCTGGCGCGGTCTGACCAACCGAGTACGATGTCAGTGCCCGGCTCGCTGACATAGCGCTTGACGAAAGCGGATGAATCAAAAAAAACGCGCATCGCTATGCGTATCGGCGTATCGGTATGTGCCGCTAACGAACCGAGTTTGCGTTCGTCCAGAATCATGCGGCTGACGCAAACGCTGTCCAGCACCAAAGGTTGCGCCTTGCGTCTTTTCCACGAAGGCAGGTCTGCTGCGACGGGCACGATGTCTGCGATAGGTTTGCCGTTACGCACCACACGCACGGATTCACCCGTCTCAACGATATCAAAATAGTGTTTGGCGTGGTTGCGCAGTTCGGTGAAAGTGGCCTGTTTCAAGGTGAACCCTTATGTACAGAATGATGTCATGATAGATGCTCATGGGCGATTTACCAATCTTCGCGGTAACCCATTGAGGATCGGCCTTTTAAAAAACTATCAATAAAAACAGATAGTTATAAAATGTACTTTCATTGCTTGAATTCCAAAACCCCGCCCCAACTTGGGTAAGGTTAATCGGAGACCCTGGAATGCCCGAATCACCTCAAGACGAACAAGCCGCAGCGCAGGAGCAAGCGGCCAACGCTGAAACCGCTGCCGCCACCGAACCTGCGCCACCCACACTCGAAGAACTGCTGCAAAAAGCCGAAGCCGCCGCACAGGAACACCGCGACGCGTTTTTGCGCGCCAAAGCTGAAACCGAAAACATGCGCAAGCGTGCGCAAACCGATGTCGCCGCCGCGCACAAATACGCGGTGGAAAATTTTGCCACCGAGTTGCTGGCAGTGAAAGACAGCCTTGAGGCCGCGCTGTCGACTGAAAACGCGTCTGCAGAAAATTTCAAAAGCGGCGTCGAGCTCACGTTGAAGCAATTGAACGCGGCATTCGAGAAATACCATCTCGCCGAAGAAAATCCGCTCAGCCAAAAATTCGACCCGCATCGCCATCAGGCGATCAGCATGGTTGAAGCCGAAGCCGAGCCCAACACCGTGGTCAGCGTTTTGCAAAAAGGCTACAAGCTGCATGATCGCGTGATCCGCCCGGCGCTGGTTACTGTGGCCAAGGCTAAAGCGGAAGCGTGATTGAAACTGATGACTTTATCCCCATATAAAACACATCGAAAACTTTGCAGACTAGGGTAATAAAATGAGCAAAATCATAGGCATAGACTTGGGCACCACCAACTCCTGCGTAGCCGTTATGGAAAACGGCGTACCGAAGGTGATCGAAAACTCGGAAGGTGCGCGCACCACGCCGTCGATCGTGGCGTACATGGACGACGGCGAAATTCTCACCGGCGCGCCGGGCAAGCGTCAGGCCGTTACCAACCCGAAGAACACCTTGTACGCGGTGAAACGCCTGATTGGCCGCCGCTTCGAGGAAAAAGAGGTGCAAAAAGACCTCGACCTGATGCCCTACAAGATCGTCAAGGCGAGCAACGGCGACGCCTGGGTGGAAGTGCGCGGCAAGCAGATCGCCTCGCAGGAAGTATCCGCGCAAGTGCTGATCAAGATGAAAAAGACAGCCGAAGATTATCTCGGCGAGCCGGTCACTGAAGCGGTGATCACGGTGCCCGCTTACTTCAACGACTCGCAGCGGCAGGCCACCAAAGACGCGGGCCGCATCGCCGGTCTAGACGTCAAACGTATTATCAATGAGCCGACGGCGGCAGCGCTGGCCTTCGGTATGGACAAGAAAAAAGGCGACCGCAAGATCGCGGTGTACGACCTCGGCGGCGGCACCTTTGACGTGTCCATCATCGAGATCGCCGAAATCGATGGCGAACATCAATTCGAAGTACTGTCCACCAACGGTGACACTTTCCTCGGCGGCGAAGATTTCGACCAACGCCTGATGGATTACCTGTGCGACGAATTCAAAAAAGAATCCGGCGTCGATCTGCGCAAAGACATGCTGGCGCTGCAGCGCCTGAAAGACGCAGCGGAGAAAGCGAAGATTGAGCTGTCGAGCTCGCAACAAACCGAAGTGAATCTGCCGTACATCACCGCGGATCAGTCCGGTCCGAAGCATCTGGCGATCAAGATTACCCGCGCGAAGTTTGAGTCACTGGTCGAGGAATTGATCGAACGCACCATCAAACCCTGCGAAATCGCGATCAAGGACGCCGGTGTGAAGATTTCCGAAATCGAAGATGTGATTTTGGTTGGCGGCCAGACGCGCATGCCGAAAGTGCAGGAAAAGGTCAAAGAAGTGTTCGGTAAAGAGCCGCGCAAAGACGTGAACCCCGATGAAGCTGTCGCGGTGGGCGCTGCGATTCAGGCCGGCGTGTTGAAAGGCGACGTGAAGGACGTGCTGCTGCTCGACGTGACGCCGCTGTCGCTGGGCATCGAAACGCTGGGCAGCGTCATGACCAAGCTGATTCAGAAAAACACCACCATCCCGACCAAGGCAAATCAGGTGTTTTCGACCGCCGAAGACAATCAGACCGCGGTGACTATCCACGTGCTGCAAGGCGAGCGCGAAATCGCCAAGGCCAATAAGTCGCTGGGCCAGTTCAACCTCACCGACATTCCGCCGTCGCAGCGCGGCATGCCGCAGATCGAAGTGACGTTCGACATTGACGCCAACGGCATTCTGCACGTGTCAGCCAAGGACAAAGCCACCGGCAAGGAAAACAAGATCAAGATTCAGGCAAGCTCCGGACTCAGCGAGGAAGAAATTCAGCGCATGGTGAAAGACGCCGAAGCGCATGCCGAAGACGACAAAAAAGCGATTGAACTGGTTACCGCACGCAATCAGTGCGATGCGCTGGTGCATTCAGTGAAAAAGATGTTCAAGGATCACGGCGAGCAATTGTCAGCAGATGAAAAATCCAAGATCGAAGCCGCACTGAAGGATGCTGAGGAGGCGCTGAAGTCCGACGACAAGGACAGTATCGAGGCCAAATCCAAAACACTCGCAGAAGCTTCGCAAAAACTGGCTGAAAAAATGTATGCGCAGGAGCAGGCAAAGCAGCAAGCGGCAGCTGGCGCGGGCAGCGCAGCGGGCGGCGGTGATGCAAAGGCCGAGTCAGCCACGAAAGATGACAGCAACGTGGTGGATGCTGAATACACCGAGGTAAAGGACAAAAAATAATTGCGTGAGCGAGTAACCGGGTTAACGAGTGAAACCCCTCTCCCCGAGTACGGGGAGAGGGAGTTTCCTTTGGTGTTACGCGTTCACTCGTTCACTCGTTCACCCGTTCACGATTCACGCCTTTAGAACATATGGCTCAAAAAAAAGACTACTACGAAGTGCTCGACGTCAATCGCGACGCTTCGGACGATGAGCTCAAAAAATCGTATCGCAAGCTGGCGATGAAATGGCATCCGGATCGCAATCCGGATAACCCCAAGGCCGAGGATCATTTCAAGCAAGCCAAGGAGGCCTACGAAATACTTTCAGACGCCAACAAACGTGCGGCGTACGATCAATATGGCCATGCCGGTGTTGACCCCGCGGTGGCCGGCGCGGGCGCCGGGTTCGGCAATTTCTCCGATGCCTTCGGCGACATTTTTGGCGACATTTTTGGCGGCGGACGCCAGCGTTCCGGCGCGTATCGCGGTGCGGATTTACGCTACAACCTCGAAGTGTCGCTGGAGGAAGCCGCGCGCGGCACTGAGACGCGCATCCGCATCCCCGCATTGGAAGAATGCAGCACCTGCAAAGGTTCGGGCGCGAAGCCCGGCACCCAACCTGCCACCTGCTCCACCTGCAAAGGCCAGGGCCAGGTGCGCATGCAGCAGGGCTTTTTTTCGATTCAGCAAACCTGCCCGAAATGCCACGGCAGCGGCAAAACGATCGCCAATCCGTGCAGCACATGCAGCGGCGCGGGCCGTGTGAAGCAGCACAAGACGCTGGCTGTGAAAATCCCCGCCGGCGTAGACGAGGGCGACCGCATACGCCTGTCCGGCGAAGGCGAGGCAGGCGCCAGCGGCGGATCCTCGGGTGATTTGTATGTGGTGATTCATATCAAGCCGCACACGGTGTTCCAGCGCGAGCAAAATGACCTGCATTGCGAAATGCCGGTGAGTTTTACCACCGCCGCACTCGGCGGCGATATCGAAATCCCCACGCTTGACGGCTACGCCAAAATCAAGATACCCGCCGAAACGCAGTCCGGAAAAATTTTCCGCCTGCGCGGCAAAGGCATCAAAGGCGTGCGCTCCAGCACGCATGGCGACCTGATGTGCCATGTGGTGGTTGAAACACCGGTGAATCTGACGGCGCGCCAGCGCGAGCTGTTGCTCGAACTCGAAACCATCGACCAGCGCAGCGCAGGACAACACAACCCGCGCGCCAAGGGCTGGATGGACAAGGTTAAAGCGTTTTTTGGCACCTGAATACCGTGAAGTACTGAAGCTGCAAATGAGTGCGCAGGGTACGGCAACGCCATAACTTCTGGTAAATTAGGTTTTTTCCTTCGCGATTTGCCAGCTACATCGATGATTCAAAAGCTCCTTCGGCTTGCCGCGCTCGCGATCTTCCTGGGGCTTGCCGGTTGCGTCGCGCTGCCCTCGCATGTCGCGTCAGAATTCGAGGACGCAAGACCGGGCGAAGCGAATATTTAAGCGTCTGTCAAACAGTCTGCGCCCTCCCCTGCTGCAGCGGTACGCGGCACGCCACGCAATACCGCGCCGAGTAAACTTACGCTTGTATCCGGCCAAATTTTGGTGCGCGACGATGGCGATCCGATCAGTCTCTGGGTCAGCCTGTTTGCCGGGGAATTCATGCCATGGACGCACGTGGGCATTATTTCGGTGGAAGCGGATGACGTTTATGTCTACGACACCCGCGGCGGACTCCCGCCCGTAGCGGGCGTGGTGCCAACCCTCTTAAGCGGCATGCGACGCACGCCGTATGAGCAATACGTATCGTCTGCAAAAGTCTTTGGAATTTATGCACCGCCACCTGCGGCAGATGCCGGCAAAATCGCCGCCTACGCCCGCGAACACTTCGCACGGGGGACGCCGTTTGATTCGTATTTCTACAACACGGATGCCAGTGCGCTGTATTGCTCGGAACTGGTCGCGGCCGCGGTGCAGGCCGCTGGCGCAGCGCCCATCCAGCAAGCGCCGGTGCGGGTCAACCGATCCTACAATGTCATCCGCGAATGGTTGCAGCAGCGCGCGAGCGGGTTCTTTCTGCCGGCGCATTTTGTTGATCCCACGCGCAAAATAGCACTGTGGAGCACTGCGCTGTCGCCCGCGCAAATCGAAGCGCAGTTTGAGGCCCGGCATCAGCTCGCACAGCGCTTTACCGCCAGCACCAGGCTGGGTCATCTCTTTCGCTGGACCGGCGCCACGCTGGCCTTGCGCGAGGCGCCGCAACGGTTTATGGATGCCACTTTGGCTGCGTTCGCGTCAGGCGCAACATCAGCCGACGACACTGAATCCGTCCGCCGTGAAGTGCGCCGCCTCGCGGCGCAGCATTTTTCCGAGCGGCCCGGCTCGGCTACAGCGTTGGCGCCGGCCAACGCCCGCTAGCCCGATCACGCGACACCCAGCGGCGCTTGCTACAGCATGAAATGCGCATTCCGAACGCAGTGCCTTGCAGGCACATTGTTGTGGAGCGTGCTGCTGGCGGGTTGCGACACAACTGCACCGATCGTGCCGGTCGCGACGCTGCACAGTATTCAACTGCCGGCCCGCATCAGCGTTGCCCTGGATATACGCCATCGTTCGGCATGGACCACCGAAAGACGCGAAAAAGCGCAGGCCGCCGCGCGCGTGCTCGAAGCGGTGCTGAATTCAGCGCAATTCGCGCAGCGGCTGGAAAACCGCCGCGATCTGCTGCACACCGAAGGGTTGTCTGCGCCGGACATTCTGCAACTCTTATGCGCCGGTAAAACGCTGGCAAACCTGCGCGGCAATGCCAATGACGCGACCGGTAAAGCCATTACCCTTGCGCTGCCCATCTCGCCGGACAGTTCAGAGTATGCGCATTACGACGGCTTCACGGATTTGGGCACCGGCATCATCTACACCAAGCGTGAGTGGTTCGACCAACAAACGCAGTGTCGATTGGCGGGTCTGTTCGCCCACGAACATATGCACGTCGCCGGATTCAAGCATGCGAGCTTCAGCCACCCTTGGCGCAGGCGTTCCGTGCCCTACGCCATCGGCGACATGGTGATTGAACTTGCCGAACAAAGTATGGGCGCCAAATGCGTCGTCAGCAAAAATTGAGCGCTGGTGCCGCCACGACGAACACATTGTAATTTTGTTTAAAAACAATTACTTATAGCACTCCTCCTACTACGGCCCCTGCTGCCATCGTCGCCAGCGTGCCCGACACAATCGAGCGCATGCCCAGCGCAACAATTTCGTTGCGCCGCGTCGGCGCCATGGTTGCAAGGCCGCCGATCATGATGCCAAGGCTGCCAAAATTCGCAAAGCCGCACAGCGCATAAGTCATGATCACGCGACTGCGTTCCGATAACGCGCCCAGCGGCAACTGCGCCATTTCACGATAGGCGATGAATTCGTTGAGGATGGTTTTACTGCCCATCAGGGCGCCTGCGTGCGATGCTTCTTCCCACGGAATGCCCATCAGCCACACCAGCGGCGCCATCGCCGTACCCAGCACGCGCTGTAGCGTTACCGCCTTGCCCCCGATTTCAGGCAGCAGGCCCAGCGCAAGATTGCCCAGCGTCACCAGCGCTATCAACACAATCAACAGGGCGACAATGTTAAGCAGCAGCGTCAGCCCATCGACGGTGCCGCGTGTTATCGCATCCATTGCACTCCTGGATTCCTGCGCTGCATCCAGCGTGCCCGCGGTCACCGCGCCCACGGGCGGCACCATCAGCGCCGCGATCACAATCGCCGCCGGTGCGGTAATCAGCGACGCCGACAATATGTGCCCCATCGCTTCCGGCACCACCGGACCTAGGATGCTGGCGTAAAGCACCATCATCGTGCCGGCGATACCCGCCATACCGCCAGTCATCACCATAAAAAGCTCGCCGCGGCTCATCTGCTGCAGGTACGGACGAATCACCAGAGGCGCTTCTACCATGCCGACAAACACGTTTGCCGCGGTGGACAAACCCACCGCACCGCCCACACCCATGGTCTTTTCCAGAAACGCGGAAATTACACGCACGATGAACGGCAGCACGCGCCAGTAAAACAGCAGTGACGATAACGCGCTCACCACCAGAATCAGCGGCAGCGCGCGAAACCCCAGCACAAAGCTCGAGGTTTGCGGCTGCTCCGCGAATGGCAACACGCCGCCGCCGAGATAGCCGAACACAAACGCAGTGCCGGCCTGCGTGGCTTTTTCCAGCGCCATCAGCCCATCGTTCAGGGCAAAGAAAAACTGCCTGGCGAACGGCACTTTCAGCAGCAACACCGCCATCACCACCATCAGCAACACGCCCGATATCACAATGCGCCACGGCACGGCGCGGCGGTTTTCACTGAGCGCCCAGCTAAGTGCCAGCAATCCGACGAGGCCCAACGCACTTTGAATCGCGAGGATCATTTCATGCCCATGTTCGTAGGGCGGGTTAGGCGCGGGTTACGCGCCGTAACCCGCCGTTCCGTGTGCTTGCCAATACCTCGTTCCGTGTGCTTGCCAATACCTCTTGGCGGGTTACGGCGCATGCTTCGCGCCTAACCCGCCCTACGTGCGCCGCCATATCGTGCCTTGCGCCGTGTCTTCAAGCACGATGCCGGCGTCTGCCAAGGTCTTGCGTATGCGATCAGCTTCGGGATAATTTTTTTCTTTCTTGGCGGTGGCGCGCGCAGCAATTTGCGCCTCGATCTGGTCAGGCGTAAGGCCATCTGCAGACGGCGTTCCTGCGTGCAGAAACACACTCGCATCCCTTTGCAACAACCCCAATATCCCTGCCAGAGATTTTAATAGCCGCGCCATCTCCGCAGACTTTGACTTATTGATTTCATTGACGATTTCAAATAACACTGCTACCGCCTCCGGCGTGTTGAAATCATCATCCATCGCCGCACGAAACGCTTGGGCATGCGAATTGTTCCAGTCGATATCACCCGCGGCAACAGCAAAATCTTTTAACGCCGTATACAAGCGCGTCAGGCCCTGCCTGGCGTCATCGAGATGATGATCGGAATAATTCAGCGGGCTGCGATACTGCGCGCGAACAATAAAAAAGCGCACCACTTCCGGATCATATTTGGTGAGAATTTCGCGCACGGTGAAAAAATTGCCCAATGATTTGGACATTTTTTCATTATCGACTCGCACAAAGCCGTTATGCATCCAGGTATTGACGAAGGTGCACTGGTGCGCACCCTCGGACTGCGCGATTTCGTTTTCGTGATGCGGAAACTGCAAATCCTGTCCGCCACCGTGGATATCAAAATGCTTGCCGAGCAATGAATTCGCCATCACCGAACATTCAATATGCCAGCCCGGACGGCCCCTGCCCCACGGGGAGTCCCACGCCGGCTCGCCCGCTTTGGCCCGCTTCCACAGCACAAAGTCGAGCGGATCGTGTTTCGCCATATCGACCCGCACGCGCTCACCCGCACGCAGATCGTCGAGTGATTTTCCCGACAACTTGCCGTAGCCTTCAAACTTGCGCACGGCGAAATTCACGTCGCCGTCGCTCGCCTGATAGGCCAAGCCCTTCAGGCGCAGCACTTCTATCATGTCGAGCATGCCCTGCACGTATTGTGTGGCGCGCGGCTCGTGATCGGGCTTTTCGACCCCCAGCGCAGCAGCGTCTTCGTCCATCGCCTTGATAAACCGTTCGGTCAATGCGCCCATCGGCTCTTTGTTCTCCTGCGCGCGCTTGATGATTTTGTCGTCGATGTCGGTGATGTTACGCACGAAGTTCACGTCATACCCCGACGCACGCAGCCAGTGGCGCACCACGTCAAACACCACCATCACCCGTGCATGTCCCAAGTGGCAATAGTCGTAAACGGTCATCCCGCACACGTACATACTGACTTCGCCTTTTGTTAGCGGCACGAATTCCTGCTTGCTGCGCGTAAGGGTGTTATAAATCTTGAGCATGTGATGGGCTTTATTCTTGCGCAGGGCGCCAACGCTTGCGCTGGCAGGATAAATACGCTGTTCTGGTAGAATTCGGACTGCGCCGGATTTCCCCATAAAAGCGCTGCTGGATCCCCGCTAAGTCCCCGAAATTCAGTAAAAATTATATCATGCCCCCTATGCTGAACCTGTCTGCGCATGTGCGCCGCACCGCTGTGCTCCGGCGCAGGGTTGCGCGTGGGCTGGGGGTTATTTTGCTGATAATGGGCGGCGCGCTGGCGCCGTGCGCGGCGCTGGCGCAAACCACGGTGCTTAAGCCCGCACCCCGAAACAATGATTTTCAGGAAGCCTCGCTGCTCTATCGCAACGGGCAATTCGAGCGCGCGCTGGCGCACGTCGATGCGTGGCTCAAGGAACGCCCGCAAGACGCTCGCGGACGTTTTCTGCGCGGCATGATATTCACGCAACTGAAAAAAACCGAACTGGCAGTACGCATCTATACCGAACTCACGCAGGATTTTCCCGAACTGCCGGAGCCTTATAACAATCTCGCGGTAATTTACGCCGATCAGGGTGAACTCGAGCGCGCGCGTGGCTTGCTCGAGTCTGCCGTGCGTGCCAATGCGGCGTTTACCGCAGCGCATGAAAATCTGGGGGATATTCACACTAGGCTGGCAGCAGCAGCTTACGAAAAAGCGTTGCAGCTCGATGCATCGAACAAGGCGTTAGCCGCCAAGTTGAAGTCGGTTAACGACTTGATTCCGGCGCGTGCTGCGGCAAAATAAGCCGCGTACTCCAGCCGGCGCGCCGCGCGTTTGATGAAGGTTGCTGTTCGTTTTACATTTAATTATTATCAATGGAATCCCTATGTTAAAAACACTACTCACTACGTTCGGCCTGCTCGCTGCGGTAAGCGCTCTGGCGCAGAACCCGCAGGTTGAAATGCGCACCAGCCTCGGCACAATTACGCTGGAGCTGCAACCTGAGAACGCGCCGGAAACCGTCAAAAACTTTTTGCAATACGTGAAAGAGGGCTACTACAACGGCACGATTTTTCATCGCGTAATCGCCGACTTCATGATTCAGGGCGGCGGCTTTACGCCCGACCTGCAGCAAAAGAAAACCCGCGATCCGGTTAAACATGAAGGCGGCAACGGCCTGCGCAATCAGGTCGGCACCATCGCCATGGCGCGCACCGCCGAACCGAACTCGGCCACTTCGCAGTTTTTCATTAACGTGGTGGACAACCAGATGCTCGATTTTCGCGGTCCCGGCACGCAAGAGATTGGCTACACCGTATTTGGCCGCGTGATCAAAGGGCTGGATGTCGTCAGCAAGATACGCAGCGTGGAGACCTCTGCCCGCGGGCAATTTCGTAGCGATGTACCCGTAAAAACCGTTACCATTGATCGCGTAACTCTCATCGACGCAGCGACAAAACCCGCAGTCAAAAAATAAATCTCGAAAGCCAAAAATGATCAAACTTCAAACCAATCACGGTAATATTACCATCGAGCTCAATGCCGAAAAAGCCCCCAAAACCGCGGCCAACTTCGAGCAGTACGTCAGAGACGGCCACTACGACAACACGGTTTTTCATCGCGTCATTGACAGCTTCATGATTCAGGGCGGCGGCTTCGAACCGGGCATGAAACAAAAATCCACGCGCGATAACGTGCAGAACGAAGCGACCAACGGCCTCAAGAACGACCACTACACCGTGGCGATGGCGCGCACTTCAGAGCCACATTCGGCAAGCTCGCAGTTTTTTATCAACACCAGTGACAATGATTTCCTTAACCACAGCGCGCCCACCTCGCAAGGCTGGGGCTACTGCGTGTTCGGCAAAGTCACCGCCGGCATGGACGTGGTGGACAAAATCGGCAAAGTCAAAACCGGCCAAAGCGGGTTTCACCAGGATGTGCCAGTGGACGATGTGGTGATCATAAAAGCGGTAGTGGTTTAACCGCAGGACTGAGGGTTGAGGACTGAGGACTGAGTAAACCGCCGTACTCGCAGTTACTCAGTCCCCAGTCCTAAGTCCTCAGTCCTCAGTATTAAATGCCCCACACCCTGTTTATCTCAGATCTGCACCTCACGGTCGAACGGCCGCACATCAATCTGCAGTTCTATGATTTTCTGGAAACAGTGGCGCCTGCAGCAGAAGCGCTCTACATCCTCGGCGACCTGTTCGAATACTGGATCGGCGATGACGACACCGAAGACCCGCTGAACACCAGTGTCTCGGACGCACTGGCGCACCTGGCCCAACGCGGCGTGCCTGTGTATTTCATGCACGGCAACCGCGATTTATTGATTGGCCCGGCGTTCGCCGCGCGTTGCAACGCGCAAATCATCGCCGACCCCACCGTGCTCGACCTCTATGGCACACGCACCCTGCTGATGCATGGCGACACCCTTTGCACCGACGACCTCGAATACCAAAACTTCCGCGCCTACGCGCACAAACCGCAAACCCAGTCGCAATTTCTTCAGCAGCCACTCGCCGTGCGCAATCAGCAAATGCGCACCATGCGCGCGCAAAGCGAAGCCAGCAAAAGCATCAAAGCCGCTGCCATCATGGATGTATCGACCGTCGCTGTGGAACAAGTGTTGCGCCTGCACGACTATCCACGCTTGATACACGGACATACGCACCGGCCTGCGAAACACGGGCATATCGTGGATGGACGTAAATGTGAGCGCTGGGTGCTCAGCGACTGGTATGACCGTGGGCGCTATCTGCGCTGCGACGCAGGCGGCTGCTTGGCCGTATAGCAGCAATTCTCAATTTAAAACCTGTAATCGTAGTGTAGTGGATTTTCCCTCGGGTTGACGGCTTGCTGGGTTATGCGCCGCTGGGCTACCCGATATCGGGCGCGTTGACGGCATGGGCTGGGTTGAGTTTGCTAAGCATGAAGCCCAGCAGATGATCCCAACTATCGAAGGGCAGATACAGAAGCAAAGTGCGGACATTCTCGAAGAAGGTCCTGCGCGAGGGCAGTTTGCAGCGTATCGCGCGGTAGCGCTCATCGAGCCAGTCGAAGCAGGTGTGCATCAGAA
>CAMBCF010000102.1 GCA_945864585.1 Bordetella parapertussis
GGCTGCTTGATCGCCGGATGCGGCACCAGCAGCGGCAGCGTCTGCCGCCGTATCGCATCGGGCAGATCGGCAAACGTGATCACCGCATGTACGCCTGAAAGAGCGAGCGCCGCGCTTTTGTCGATGCGACCCAGCCGGGCATGCGCGTAGGGGCTGCGCACGAAGGCCGCGTGCAGCATTTCCGGCAGATGTATGTCATCGACAAACTGGCCTTCGCCGCGCAGGAAGGCCGGGTCCTCCATGCGTTTGACCGAGGCACCGAAGCCCGTCAGTTTTTCAGCACCGCTGGTCTTCATGGCGCGCCCTCGCGCAGTTTTTTCGCGGCGTCGAGCGCCGCATCGACGATGCCTTGATAGCCGGTGCAGCGGCACAGATTGCCGGAGAGCGCCGCGCGTACCTCGGCCTCGCTAGGGTTGAGATGGTCGCGCAGGAATTCGGTGAGCGTCATCAACATGCCCGGCGTGCAAAAACCGCATTGCAGGCCGTGGTTATCCTGAAACGCCTGCTGCAAGCAATTGAGTTTGCCATCGTTTGCCAGTGACTCTACCGTGGTGACTGCCTGCCCGTCGCATTGCACCGCCAGCATCAAACAGGCGCGCGCACTTATGCCGCCGACCAGCACCGTGCAGGCGCCGCATACGCCATGCTCGCAGCCGACATGGGTGCCGGTGAGCTTGAGTTCATGGCGCAAAAAATCTACCAGCGTCATGCGCGTTTCAATGGTGGCGGTGCGCGCCTTGCCATTGACGTTTACAGTGATTGTTCTGGTATCAGCCATGCGGATACGCTCGTGCGGCGGCCTGTTCCAGTGCGCGATAGGTGAGCACACGCGCCAGATGCTGACGGTAAGCCGAGCTGACATAGGCGTCAGCGCTGGCTTCCAGTTTTTCGGCTGCTGCGGCCGCGGCTTTAAATGTTGCCGCGTCCGGCGCTTGTCCGCGCAGCGCTTGCTCGATGGCGGCGGGCCGGACGGGTGCATGCGACAAACCTGACAGCGCAAGGGCTGCATTCGCGATGTTGCCTTTTGCGTCCAGTGCCAGCAGCGCGGAACAGGCGACGATGGCAAAGTCGCCGTGACGACGGGCAAATTCCACGAAGGCGTGACCGCGAGCCTCGCTGCGCAGCGGAAACGTCACCCCCGCCAGCATTTCGTCCGGCTCAAGTGCCGTGGTCATATAGGCCACGGCGAAGTCCGAGTACGGTATATCGCGTGTGCCGCGTTGGGATACCACGTGCATCGATGCTCCCAACAAGGCCGCGATATTGGCGAGTTCCGCGGAAGGGTCCTGATGGCACAAGGAGCCGCCGAGCGTGCCGCGGTTGCGCGTCTGCCGATGCCCGACGTGCGCCAGCGCTGCGTGCAGCAGCGGGCAGTGCTTGGCGATATCCGCTGAAAACTCGATGTCACGTTGCCGCGTCATCGCGCCAACCTTCAGTGTGTCGCCTTCGACGCGGATATACGCAAGTTCGCTCACCGGGTTGAGATCGATCACATGATCGGGCATCACATAACGAAAATTCATCATCGGCATCAGCGATTGGCCGCCCGCGAGCACGCGCGCATTGTCGTGCGTGGCGAGGAGTTCTGTCGCCTCGGCTACGCTGCGCGGATCGTGATAGGTGAAGGGGGCGGGTTTCACTACAATTTCTCATGCTTCGCCGTCGGCGTCTCCGGCGTCAAATCCTCCCGCCGCCGCTTGATCGTTTCCAAACCATTTGCCTCCCAATCGCCCGCGATAGTGCGCTGTGCAAAGCGCTCCCAGGTCTCTGTCCAGTCGCCCAGCGTGTAGCCATGCCAAGGCCCTTTGGGAGAAAGCGCAGGCAGCTTCAATTCTTCCCACAGCGCCTTCGCGTGCTCCATGTAGGCCTTGCCCGGCAACGCCAGCGGCGCCATGGCGAATTTCTGCGTCGCATCGATCAGCAGCGTCGATTCCGCTGTCTTGGGGCCGTACTGCGATCCCTGCACGCCGCGCCGATAGTTGATGATTTGCACATCTTCCGACGGGGTTGAGCGATAGGCCATCGACCAGAACACGGCGTCCGTGCTTTCCGGATCGATATCTTCGGAGACGGCAATGACGATTTTTCCGCAATCCGCGCGCAGCGTCGCCGCCCCCTGCAGGCCGCGCCACACTTCGGTACGCACAGTGTCGCGAGCGTACTGTACAAAAATCACCGGCCGCAGATTTGATAATGGTTCGTGCATTACCACGCGTTTCACGCCCCTGATGCCGAGCGTGTGCTGCAAGTGGTTGAGAAACATCGGCTCATACGCGACTTTTTTCACCACACTTGATTCGCTCGGCGTTACCTGACTGATGATCGCCGAAAACACTGCGTTTTTGCGATGGGTGATCGCGGTCACCTGCATCGGCATGTTGTACGCTTCCAGCGCGACATAGCCATTACTCTCGCCGAACGGCGCTTCGGGTTCGAGTGTGGAAGGGTCGATCAAACCCTCGACCACGATCTCCGCATCGGCGGGCACATTCAGATCCACCGTCACACATTTGGCCATGCGTATTGCCGCGCCGCCGAGGCCGCCCGCCACCGCCATCTCATCCATATCGACCGGCAGTTTTTGCGGGCCGGTGAAAAACACCACCGGTGCCGCGCCCAGCACGATGGCGATCGGCATCATCTGTTTACGTTCACGATACTTCAACCAATGCACCCAGCCGCCCGCGCCACCCACGCGTGCGACCATGCGCACCACCAGGCGATCGGTTGCCTTCAACGCCGCGCGGTAGGTGCCCATGTTCTGGATGCCGCTTTCGGGATCACGCGTGACGCACAGCGTCGCCGTGAGATAGGGCGCGGAATCGAAGCCCGGTGTGGACACCGGCACCGGCAGCGCCGCCAGCCCGCCGCCGGGTACGCGCAAAGCGTCGCCGGTGATCACCACGTCCTGACACGCGGGCTGGTCCACTTTAACCGGCGCAATCGGATTCCTGACGGCATTCACCCAGGCCGTGCCGATATCTTCGACCTTCTGCCCCATGCCGCGCGCGTAAATCTGCGGCGATGAGGCGAACACACCGATCGCCACCGGCATCTCGTAACGCCGGCCTTTGCCATCGACCACGTTAGTAAACAAAAAGGCGCGCCGCTGATCTTCCGGCACGCCGCCGACGAACTGCCAGCGCACCAGCGGCTGCAACTCGGTGTCTTTGTTGATGCGCCGGTCCACGCGCACCAGCAGGCCGTGTTTTTCAAGGTCGGCGAGGTGCTGCTGGAAATCGAGCGGGGGTTTTAGGGCTGGTTGGTCGGGCATGGCGGTCTCTGTAGGGTGATCAGAACTCAAATCGCAGGGGCATGGCGCAATACTACCGCGTGCTGTCTGGGCGCAGCTATCCCTCGCCGAAGGCGGGATAGGCGTTGCGCCTCCCGTCCTACGCGGCCTCCTGTGCGCCGGGTAGCGCGTATGTCACCTTCGATCCAATAACCATGACATAGCCGCTTTTTACCAGAGCTTCGTACACTGCCTCAATATCAGCGGGGGGAAGTTCCTTGCCGCACCACGAATGAATGGTGTTGCGTAGTGTCTTTTGGGTGCGGGGCCTTGCGGCGCCCTTATGCTTTACGAGGTTGTTTACTGCAACCTTAATCATGTCATCGACCGACACACGCCCCGCGGGGGATTCAGGTTTGCCCTTGTCGGACACCTTGTTTGACTCAATGGTGCCGGCCGCAACCTTACTGAAGCACGGCATTGCTTCTATCGAAGCCGAGCGCGCAGCGGAAACGCCTTTCGCTTTCAGGTGCTGGATGAGCGGATCAAATCCCCTGTCTTTCGAAATAATGTGAAAGATTCCGGGTGCGTCGGCTGCCGCTAAAACGCCAAGGTAGTATGCGATGTGGAAATCAAGCGCGTTTGGCCCGTGAGCTTCGAGAACGATGTATTTCCCACGATCGCCAAACTCTTGTATTGCGAGCACGAGGTCACGATGAAGTTTCAAGTTTTTCGGGCCAAGGAACACCTGCACCCGGAAGTGCTCACTCTTTAGAAGAGCAAGAGACTTCACCTGGACGTTTTCGTAGTCGATCAGAACGTAGTTCGTCGTCAAGCCTTGTTTTCCTATCAGCAGAATTGCGTTTCAGATCCACCCGTCTACAACTTTACGTTCGATCCGGAATGACCGCGCTGTCGCAGCTCACTCCCCCTTGATACCAGCAACCCGGATCACTTCAAGCCACTTGTTGGTCTCGGATACCATCAGGCGGCCAAATTCCGCGGAACTCATTTTCGTCGGCACCGCACCCTGCTCATCGAGCCGCCTGAGAAGTTCCGGAGAATTCAACGCGGCGTTGATTCCCGCGTGCACGCGGGCAACAATGTCGGCCGGCGTGGCCTTCGGCGCAAACATGCCCCACCAGATACTCGATTCGTAGCCGGGCACGGTTTCGGCTACCGTCGGTATCTTCGGATAGTTGGCATTGCGTTTCGCGCCGCCAGTGGCCAGCAACTTCATGCGGCCGCTATTGATGAAGGCCGCTATAGTGGGGAGCGAGCCCAAATAGACTTGAGTATGCCCGGCCATGACGTCGGCAGCCGCTGGCCCGCCGCCCTTGAACGGCACGTGAACCAGATTCGTCTTGGTCATCATTTTAAAGAGTTCGGTGGACATGTGCGGAAAACCGCCGATGCCCGATGATGCATAGAAGATTTCTCCGGGCCGTTTCTTGGCGAGCGTTATAAGCTCCTTTACCGAATTCACCTGTAACGAAGGGTGAATCGCGAACGCGCTGTCCCCCATGCCGATAAAGGCCACAGGTGCAAACGAATTGACCAGATCAACCGGCACCTTCGGTTTGTCGATCAGAAAACCATACGCGGTCGAGGTCATCATCAGCGAGTAGCCGTCGGGCGGTAGCTGTGAAGCGAGTTGCAGTCCGATGATGCTAGCGGCCCCGGCGCGGTTGTCGATGAGGAATTGCTGCTTCAGGCGTTGCGTGAGTTCAGCTGCCAGCAAGCGCCCGACAATATCGGTACTGCCGCCGGGCGGCCACGGAATGACTATGCGCACGGTCTTTTCCGGCCAGGCGGCATGAGCGTTGCCGGCAAGGGCCAGCGCGGCGAGCGCTAGCCCTGCGATGGGGTGCAGCATTTTCGTTGTGTACACTGAACGTCTCCTCATGGATAATCAAAATCCTCGTTTTGGCGTGCGCCAGCATCCAGAAAAGCGCAGGGTTTCGGCTCAAGCGCGGAACGACGGGCGTATGTTATCGCGTTATGTTATCCAAAAAGCGCCTTACGTGGCGCACCAGATCTGATTCTGCGCCAGTGAAGTAATGATCGGCGCCGGCCACTGATATTTGCCCGGAGCCGCGTATGCGCTTGATCGCATCCGCGCGCCTGGCTGCGTATTGCAACACCACCGGGAAATCCTTTTCGCCGTAGATGTCGAGCACCGGGGCATTGAAGGTTTCTGCTTGCACATAGACGCCGCTGCTGATGCCCACCGCTACCCATGCATCGACCGCGCCACCACCGGCCAGAAAATGATTCACCATGCGCGCGCCCATGCTGTGCGCCACAATGGCTATCTTGCGCTGGCCTTTTTCACGCAGGAAATTGACCGCGGCCTGCAGTCGTTCGGCCGCGTCCGGGAACAGTTGCGGGTACAACTCCGCTTTGGCATCGGCGGCGAGCACCGGCATTTGCACCGACAGCGTGGTGTAGTCCTGTTCGGCAAGCTGGCTGCGCAACACGTTGATGAGATTCCAGTCCGGATGCGCGCCCATGCCATGCACCACGATCACGCCTGCGCGCGCCTTGGGGTTGGGCGCATGGAGCGCCAGAAATTTGTGTCCCGATTTGAGCGCGAGAAAAAGCGGATCGCCGACCAGAATCGCCGGGAAAATTTCGTCCGCCCAGCGCTTTTCGCGGGCGTAGTCCGGCTGAGCCGTTTGCGCAAAACCGCTTGCCGACAGCACAAAAAACAGTAAGCAGGCGAGTGCGCGCATGGCCTAAGGAAACCGCGCGCCCTGGCTTGCGCCATGCCCGGTGTCGCGATCGTAGTCGAGGTCGAGCTGGTTGTATTTGCGCAGGATGCTCATGCCCAGCGCGTTCGCATTTTTGCCGAGCGCATCACAACTGCCGGCAGACGGCATGGCGGCGATCGCGTGATCGACTTCATTGGCGGCAGGTATGCCGTGACGGCGATGCCCCTGTTCGTGCAGGTCCAGCGCGGCGAGATAGCGGGCCCACTGCTCGCTTGTGGCGCTGCTCGCCCGGCTCTCGTCGTCCCATTGAGGCAGTGTCATCGTCACCTTGACGCTGGTTGTTACGGAGGCGATGCTACAGCCACCGCCCGTGTTGTTATAACGGTAACGCCAACTCACGAACCAGCGCGTATAGCCGTCGAAGCGGCGGCCCCCCGCGCCTTGCGGCCCCTTGTTGTTCGTATCGCGGCGCAGGTCCGCCGGCGTGGCGCCCTCGATGGCATAACGTTCGACCTTATCATTGATATCGACCGCCGCCTGCACCGGCGGTGCGCAGGCGGCCAGCGCAAGCAGTGCGCAGCAGACCAGGAGTGATTTCATTTTGCCTTGAACTGCGGTGGTTTCCGGGCCAAAAACGCCGCCACACCCGCGCGGTAATCCTCGGTGTCAAAACACGCAAACCCCTCGTCCCACTCACTCGGCGCAATATTGGCCTGCACCGTCAGGCGCTCGATGAATTGTTTGTGCGAGCGCGCAACCAGCGGCGCGCCGGCGGCGATGCGTGCCGCGGTGGCGTACGCCTCGACTTCCACTTGATCGTCGGCCACCACACGATTGACGAGACGCTTTTGCAGTGCCTCGTTCGCATCAAATACGCGGCCTTCAAGCAAAATTTCCAGCGCCACGGCGCGCCCGGCCAGCGCCAGCAGACCGGCGAGTTCGCCGTAACCCATGGTCAGACCCAGCTTGTTGATCGGCACGCCGAATCGGCTCGATACGCCGCAAATGCGCATATCGCACATGGCGGCGATTTCGAGGCCGCCGCCGATACACGCGCCTTGGATCATCGCCACGGTCGGATGCTTGCACTCGCCCACGGACTGCATGGTGTGGTGTACCAGATCACCGTAGATTTTGGCCTGCGTTGAATTCGCGCGCTCGGCCGCGAATTCAGCAATGTCGGCGCCTGCGGCGAAAGCCTTCTCGCCCGCACCGCGCAGCACCACGCAGCGCAGCGTATCGTCGGCCGATAATTCGCGCATCACTGCACCGAGGCGTTCCCACATCGGCTTATTCAGCGCGTTAAGGCGGTCGGGATTATTCAGCGCGACGGTGGCAATGCTGCCGTCGCGGGTGACGAGTATGGGTTCGGGCTTCAAGTTACTCCGCCTTGATGCCGGCATCACGAATGATCTTACCCCAACGCGCGACATCGCTTTTGAGCACTTCAGCAAATTTATCCGGTGCCATCAATGTCACTTCCATCCCCTGCTGCGAAAGTTTGTCGCGCAAATCTTTTTGCGACAGCGTTTTATTGGTGACCGCTGCCAGATACTGCACGATGTTTTGCGGCAACGCCTTCGGGCCGAGGATGCCGTACCAGGTGGTGTAGTCGTAACCCGGCACGCCGGCCTCGGCGATGGTCGGCAGATCAGGAAACGCCGGTGATTTTTTTGCGCCCGACACACCCAGTGCGCGCAGCCGGTTGCTGCGGATGTGACCCGCCGCCGCGGGCATGGTAGCGATCATCATTTGAATTTGTCCGCCGATAGTATCGGTGAGTGCCGGCCCGGCGCCTTTGTAGGGCACGTGTTGCAGCTGCACGCCGGCAAGCCGAACGAACAATTCCACGGCGAGATGCGCGGAACTGCCCATGCCGCCGGAGCCATAATTGATGCTATTAGATTTGGCTTTGGCCAGCGCCACCAGCTCCTTCACCGATTTTGCCGCGACACCCGGATTGACCACCAGCACGTTAGGGGTGACGCCGACCATGGCGATGGTGGCGAAATCATTGAGCGTGTCATACGGCAGTTTGGCATAGAGCGTCGCGTTAAAAGTCATGCCCTGATGATTCATCATCAGCGTGTAGCCATCGCCCGCGGCCTTGGCCACGATATCGGTGGCGATGGTGCCGCCGCCACCGCCGCGATTGTCAATGACCAGCGGCTGGCCCAGCGACTCCGACATTTTCTGACCGGCCATGCGCGCGACCAGGTCGGTAGTGCCGCCGGGCGCGAACGGCACCATGAAGCGGATAGGCTTGTTGGGATAAGCACCGGGCTTAGGCGCTTCCAGCAGCGGTGGCACATCTTTGCCTTTGGCAGGCGCCCCTGGTGATTTCGTTTGCGCGTGTGCAGGCGCCAGCAAAAGGCACGCAACGAAAAACAAAAATCTTTGCCACAGATTTCCACAGATGAACACAGAGTACCTCCGCCTATTTTGTAGTTGCTTAAAATAATCTGTGTAATCTGTGTTCATCTGTGGCAAAAAAGGTTGTCATTACACCTTTACTCCCGCCGCCTGCGCGTGATTCACCAGGGTATCGCGCGCCGCTAGCATGTCATCCAGTGTGCCGAAAGCATTGGTGTAGCCGCCCTTGAAGCCCGCGCCTTCAATCAGCTTGAACATGAGACCGAAATCGATATTGCCCTTGCCCGGCGGCAGATGCACCTCAAAGCCGTTTCGAAAACAATCCGCGAGCCGCACTTCGTGCACGCGCTTGAAGTTCAGCGCTTTGACGAAGCCCTCGATCCCGTCGGGTACCAGGTGCGCGTGGTTGGCGGTGAAACTCAGCTTGAAGCTGGGCGACTTGATGTCCCAGTAGTACTGCCACTCTTCGACGGTGTGCGCCAGGTAATGCACCTCGGCGTCATCCGGCTCCTTGTTGAGATTTTCCAGCAGCACCAGCGCCTTTTTCTTCTCGGCATAGGCGACGATGCGCTGCAAGCGTTCCTTACCCGCTGCCATGCGCATTTGTTTGTCTTTGGTGAAGTGATAACCCGCGTGCATCTCGGTCCAGCTGGCGCCGAGCTTGACCACCAGATCGATGTAGCGCTTCAGGTATTCGGTCACCGCATCGGACACCAGCGGCGAATACTCGGCAACGTTCACCGCCGAACTGCTGTGCAGGCCCAGCTTGAGGCCGTGCTTGTCGAGCAATTTGCGCACGCCCGCACAACGTTTGGTGTCGAACTTGGGCAGTGCGTTATCCCCGGTGTCGAGCTGTATGTCGATGTGTTTCAAGCCATTGTTTGCCGCCCATTCGATGGCGGTTTCCAGCTTCAGGCGGCGGCTGATGTCGATGCCGATACGTTCCTTAAGTCCCATTTTCCCTCCTGTATGAGTGCCGATTGGATCGTCCGATAATAGCGCAAAGTGCCTTGGCAAACCCAGGTGTAAGCACTGCGTTGACGAACAAATCGAGGCGGGCATTCCGAATTTCTCGATTTATGGATGGTTCGCCTTGCTCGCGCCGGCGAAGACGCCCGCGGCTATCGTTGAACGTCTGGAGCGGGAGGTCAACGCGGTTTTAAAGCGCCCGGAGATCCAGGAGCAGTTCCAAAAGATCGGCCTTGAAACGGGAGGCCCGACGCGCAAAGAACTCCCCGCATTCATTAAAGACCAGCTAGCTTCGTGGGCCGCCGCTGCGCGCGATGCGGGCATGCCGCAGCAGTGAGTTAGACCGCGCCGGCGACCCCGCGTAAAATAACGCTAGTGCCGGGTGGCATCACGAGCGTAGCCGCATCCATTTCGTCCAGGAGGCCCCATGAAATTCTTCGAAGGTTTTTTGCACTTCAATATTCGTTGCTCGGAAAGTGACCTGCCCGCCATCGAGAAGTTTTACGGCGACGTGCTGAGTCTGAAAAAAGGCTTCCGCCCCGACTTCATGTTTAATGGCATCTGGCTCTACGACGGCGACAATCCCATCCTGCATGTAGGCGCGCGCTTTGCCAAAGGCTCACAGGTCAAAGACAATCACAACGGCAGTCTCGATCACATCGCGTGGAAGGCCACCGGCGCGGTGGATTTCCGCAAGCGTTTGAAGGCGCTCAATATCGAATTCGAGGAGCAAAACATCAAGGACGCGGGTTACCAGGTATTTCTATACGACCCGGTGGGCACCAAGCTCGAATTCAATTTCGTGAACGAACATGTGCCCGATGCGGTGCCGCTGGGGACTACGGCTCAGGCGAATATCCGCTGACTGCCACTACTTGGCCATTCCCAGATCTATCAGCACCGCTTTGGTATCGGCGTAATCCTTTTCGAGCTCTTTGCGAAACGGCATGCCGGTCAGGAAGTCGTCGACCCCGTGAATTTTCTCGAGGTCGCTTTTCCATTCCGCGGATTCGGTCACTCTGCGCAGCGTGTTTTCCCAGTAGGCGATCTGAGCGGCGGTCAGGCCCTTCGGCGCCAGGATCCCGCGCCAGGGGCCATACACGAGATCCACACCTTGCTCCTTCCATGTCGGAATCGCGGCAAACGCACCGCCGAGCCGCTTGGGGGCAGCAACGGCTACCATGCGGATCTGCGCAGAGGTGACATGTGGGGCGGCAACACTGGCTGGGGCGGGCGTGAGCTCGACATGTCCGCCGAGCACGTTGGTCAATGCTTCGGACGACCCCTTGAAGGCGATTATGCGGAGGTCCTTCGCGTTGCCGCCGATCGCTTTATTGAGCAGCCCGGCTGAGATGTGGCCGGGGCTGCCGATCGCGGAGACTCCGATAGTCACCGACCTGACATCGGTTTTAAGGCGCTGCACCAGGTCCTTGCCGGTTCTGACCGGCGTGTTTGCGCTAACCACGTAGACGTGATACTCGCTGAAAAGCGATGCGATAGGGGTGAAATCAGTGTAGTTGAGTGGAATGGCGCCGGTGATGTGATTGGTCATGATGGTCTGCCCGAAGACCATCAGGGTGTGCGCATCTGCGGGGCGCTGGCTGACATAGGTGTAGGCGATGTTGGTGTTGCCGCCGGGCTTGTTGACCACCGCAATGCTCGTGCTCACCAGCTTGTTGGTGGTAATGATCCGTTCCAGCGTACGCGCCGTGCGGTCGACACCGCCGCCCGGCGCAAAGCCGACGACGATTTCCACGTTGCGTTGCGGGGTCCAGCCCTGCGCCCAACCGCTAGCGCCGAAACAGAGTAGCGCCAGTGCGAGCAACGTACGTTTAATTTTCATTTGTTTTTAAACAACTTTCTTTAAGGCATTCCATCGCCGCCGCAACCCCGCCCGGCTGATGCGGCACTTTGGCCAGCGCCAGTCCCATTTCCACACCGGCGAGCGTGCCCATCAAGGTGAGATCGTTGAAGTCGCCCAGGTGTCCGATGCGAAACACCTTGTCAGCGATCTTGCCCAGTCCGCTGCCGAGCGACATATTGAAATTGTCGAGCACCACTTTACGGAACGCGACCTCGCTGTAACCCGTGGGCATCAGCACGGCGGTGAGTGCGCTGGAATATTCGGTTTCGTTCTTGCACAGGATTTCGAGGCCCCAGGTGTGCACCGCGCGGCGCGTGGCTTCGGCGTGGCGGTCGTGGCGCTTGAACACATTGTCGAGGCCCTCTTCTTCCAGCATCGCCACCGCCTCGCGCAGGCCGTAGAGCAGATTGGTAGCGGGGGTGTACGGGAAAAACCCTGTTTTGTTGGGGCCGAGCATTTCGTCCCACGACCAGTAGGATCGCGGCAGCTTCGCGGTCTTGGAGGCGGCGAGCGCTTTTTCGCTCACGGCGTTGAACGACAATCCCGGCGGCAGCATCAGCCCTTTCTGCGAACCGGCGACGGTGACATCCACGCCCCACTCATCGTGACGGTAATCGATGGAGCCGAGCCCCGAGATGGTATCCACCATCAGCAACGCAGGATGCTTCGCTCGGTCGATGGCCTTGCGCACTTCCGCGATGCGTGAGGTGACCGCGGTCGAGGTTTCGTTATGCACCACACACACCGCCCTGATGGTGTGCGACTTGTCCTCAACCAGCCGCACTTCGATGGCGATGGCATCGGCGCCGTGACGCCAATCGCCGGCGATAAATTCCGGAACCAGGCCCATGCGCAGCGCGAGCTTTTGCCACAACGATGCGAACTGGCCTGTTTCATACATCAGCACTTTGTCGCCGGCGGAAAGAGTGTTGACCAGGGCCGCTTCCCACGCGCCGGTGCCCGACGCCGGATAAATCACCACCGCGCCCTTGGTTTTAAGGATGCGTTGCATGCCTGCCAGCACGTCGTAACCCAGTTGCTGAAATTCCGGCCCGCGATGGTCGATGGTGGGCCGGTCGATGGCGCGTAACACGCGGTCGGGCACATTGGTGGGGCCGGGAATCTGCAGAAAATGGCGGCCGGCTTGGTAAGTCATGAAGGTGCTCCGGAAAATGGTGCGGTATTATAAGGGCGTGAACGGGTGAACGGGTGAACGGGTGAACGAGCAAGTGCCCCTACCACGGCGCCCACACGTTCACTCGTTAACCCGTTCACTCGTTCACGCCTTTATGCCCTCCATCCTCGCCACCCGCCTCAAACAAGAAATCCACGGCGACGTATTATTCGACGCTGCCACACGCGGACGTTATTCCACCGACGCGTCGATTTACCAGATTGAACCGGTCGGTGTGGTCATTCCGCAGACCGAGGAAGACGCGACTATCGCCATGCAGATTGCGCTCGATGCCGGTGTGGCGGTGCTCGCGCGCGGCGGCGGCACCTCGCAGTGCGGGCAGACGGTGGGCGAGGCGCTGATCATTGATGTCAGCAAGTATTTGCGCAACGTCGTTGATTTCAACGCCGAGGCACGCACGGCTGTGGTGCAACCGGGCGTGGTGCTCGACCAACTGAACGCGTTTTTGAAACCGCACGGCTTGTGGTATCCGGTGGACGTATCGACCAGCGCGCAGGCAACGATCGGCGGCATGACCGGCAACAACTCCTGCGGCTCGCGCTCGATTTTCTACGGCAACATGGTGCACAACGTGCGCGGCGTGGATGCGGTGCTCGCCGACGGCAATGAATATCACTTCGGTGGTGTGCCCTCCGATTTGTCGCAACTCGATGGGCCGCAAGGCTACCGTGATCTAGTCAGAAAAATCCGCGACATCGCCGTGCTTAACGCCGAGGAAATCGAGCTGCGCTACCCCAAGCTGCTGCGCCGTGTGGGCGGCTACAACCTCGACATGGTGTCGGGACTTGCCTTCAACATGGCGCATCTGCTGGTGGGTTCGGAAGGCACGCTCGCTTATTCAAAACGCGTGCACCTTAACCTGTCGGCGCTGCCCAAACACAAGACCTTGGGCGTGTGTCACTTCCCGACATTTTTTAAATCGATGCAAGCGCCGCTGCATATCGTCAAGCTCAAGCCCACCGCAGTCGAACTGGTGGATCGCACCATGATCGGGCTGGCGCGTGCGAATGCCACGTTCCGGCCCATCGTCGAAAAATTTATCCAGGGGGACCCGGATGCGATTTTGCTGGTGGAATTCGCGGGTGACGACAAAGACGAGCAACACCACAAGTTAAAACAATTGGTCGAACTGATGGGCGACCTGGGATTCCCCGGCAGCGTGATCGAAATCACCGATGCCGCGCTGCAGCGCGACGTGTGGGAGGTGCGCAAGGCGGGGCTGAACATCATGATGTCGATGAAGGGCGACGGCAAACCGGTGTCGTTCATCGAAGACTGCGCGGTGCCGCTCGAACATCTCGCCGAGTACACCGAGCGCCTGACGCGCGTGTTCGAAAAACACGGCACTACCGGCACCTGGTACGCGCATGCGTCGGTGGGTACGCTGCACGTGCGGCCGATACTCAACATGCGTGAAGACGGTGCGATAAAAATGCGCGCTATCGCCGAAGAAGCCGCCGCGATGGTCAGGCAATACAAAGGCTCGTACTCGGGCGAACACGGCGATGGTCTGGTGCGCAGCGAATGGATAGCACCCTTCTTCGGGCCTAAGCTCACGCACGCATTCGAAGATATTAAAGATATTTTCGATCCCAAGGGACTGCTTAATCCTGGCAAGATCGTGCGCCCGTCGAAGCAGGACGACCGCTCGCTGTTCCGCTTCAAGCCCGGTTACAAGACCATCCCGATCAGTACCGCTCTGGACTGGCAGGAGTGGGGCGGTCTGGATAAAGCCGTCGAGATGTGCAACAACAACGGCCACTGCCGCAAGTTCGACGCCGGCACCATGTGCCCGTCGTTTCGCGTCACACGCGACGAACAGCATCTCACGCGCGGCCGCGCCAACACGCTGCGGCTGGCGCTGTCCGGGCAGTTAGGCCCCGACGCCTTTACCTCGGACGAAATGCACAAGGCGATGGATCTGTGCGTGTCCTGCAAAGGCTGCAAGCGCGAATGTCCCACCGGCGTGGACATGGCGAAGATGAAGATCGAATTTCTTCATCATTACAAACGGCGACATGGATATACCTTGAAGGACAAGCTGATTGCTGGCCTGCCGCATTACGCGCCGTGGCTGTCGAAATTGGGGCCGCTGGTGAATATGGCGCAGGCGGTGGCGAAGGGCTTTGTGGGATTTGCCGCGCAGCGGTCGTTGCCGAAGTGGCGTGGGGATTTTGTGCGGAGCGTCAAGAGCATTCCCTCACCCCAACCCTCCCCCGAGGGGGGAGCGGGTTTTCACCCTTCTCCCGCCGGGAGAAGGGACGGGGATGAGGGAAGGGGTTTAGACTTGCCCGAAGTCGTCCTCTTCATAGACACCTTCAACAACTACTTCGAACCCGAGAACGCGCAAGCCGCATTAAAAGTGCTGCAAGCCGCCGGTTACACCGTACACCTGCCGCGCGCCAAAGGCGAAGCGCGCCCCCTGTGCTGCGGCCGCACGTTCCTTGCCACCGGCATGGTGGACAAAGCGCGCGCGGAAGCCGAGCGCACCATTGCCACGCTGTTGCCGTACATCGAACGTGGCATCGCCATCGTCGGCCTGGAACCCTCGTGTTTACTCGGCATGCGCGACGAATTTCTGTCGATGTTGCCGAATCCCCAGTCGGCGGAATTGGCGTTGAATGCCTACCTGTTCGAAGAATTCATTGCGCGCGAACTCGACGCCGGACGCTTTAAGCTGGACTTAAAACCGTTGCCGCAGAAAAAAGCGCTGCTGCACGGCCACTGCCATCAAAAAGCGTTCGCCGCAATGCCGGCAGTGCTGCGCGCGTTGAATCTGATACCTGAACTGCAAACCGAATTGATCGAATCCAGTTGCTGCGGCATGGCCGGCAGTTTCGGCTACGACGCCGAGCATTACGAGGTATCGATGCAGATGGCCGAAGCCGCATTGCTGCCCAAGGTGCGTGAGGCCGGCAAAGATACGCTGATCGTCGCCGACGGCACCAGTTGCCGCCACCAGATACACGATGGCGCACAACGCGAGGCGGTGCATGTGGCGCGAGTGCTGGCGGACGCGCTGGCGTGACCGTTAAAGAGCAGCCCTGCCTGCTCGAAGTCGAAAACCTGCATGTGCAATTTCACACTCCGCGCGGTGTAGTGCGCGCGGTGGAAGGCATTTCTTATACGGTCAACGCGGGTAAAATCGTCGCGCTGGTGGGTAAATCGGGCTGCGGCAAGTCGGTATCGTCGCTGGCGATCATGCGGCTGCTGGCGCAGCCGTCGGGGCGGGTGACGCAGGGGCGCGTTTTGTTCGAGGGGCGCGACTTGCTGACGCTCAGCGAAGACGACATGCGCGCGCTACGCGGGCGCGACATCGCGATGATCTTTCAGGATCCGATGACTTCCCTCAATCCGGTGCGCACCATCAGCTTTCAGCTCATGGAGCCGCTGTTTCTGCATTTGCGCATGACGCTGGAAGCGGCACGCACGCGGGCACTTGAGCTGCTGGAAATGGTGGGCATTCCCGACGCCGAGCGCCGGCTCGATCAATACCCGCATTAATTCTCCTGCGGCATGCGCCAGCGGGTGGTGATTGCCATCGCGCTGGCGTGCAACCCCAAGCTCATCATTGCGGATGAGCCGACCACCGCACTGGATGTCACGATCCAGGCGCAGATACTCAAGCTGATGAAGGAGCTCGCGCGTGATTTCAACATTGCGCTGGTGGTGATCACGCATAATCTGGGCATCGTCGCGCGCTACGCCGACTGCGTGAATGTAATGTACGCGGCGCGCCTGGCCGAGCAGGGCGCGGCGGGTGCAGTGTTTGCCAAACCGCTGCACCCGTATACCGCGGGCCTGCTGCGCTCGGTGCCGCGGCTCGACCAGCCGCGCGGCCTGCGGCTCGAAACCATTGATGGCGCGCCGCCCGATCTGCTCGCGCCGCCGCCGGGTTGCCGCTTCGCGCCGCGTTGCGCGGGGCGCCAGCCGGCGTGTGAGCTGAGTCTGCCCGGCATGGTTGAGGTGACGGCCGATCGTTACAGCGCGTGCCTGCGCGCGCAAGAAATGGAGCATAAAGGCCCGGCCGCGCTGGGATTACAAGCTGCCGCGCACAGCGCGGCGGTGGTGAAGCCGGTGAATCGCGAGCGACCGCTGCTCAGAGTGCGCGGGCTAAAAACCTACTTCGATGTTTCCACCGGGTTAAAAACCTTTGCCGCCAACAAGGCCGAAGTGCGCGCAGTCGATGATCTGTCATTCGATGTATTCAAAGGCGAGACCGTCGGCTTGGTGGGC
>CAMBCF010000103.1 GCA_945864585.1 Bordetella parapertussis
CAGCAGATAATCCACCGTTCTAATCTACCCTGCCGCCCTGACCAGCGCCGTCGACTTCATGGTCGGCGGCGTTTTCTATTTCCAATCCCGCACGAAACGACCATCAAGATACATGAAACTCCGAACATCAAAATGGATGACCGCACTCACCCGAACCATTCTTTCGGGAAAAGCGAGGCTGTGTACGACCTCTCTTAAAATCACTCGTTTCGTCCGCGCCAACAAACAAGCTCACCTGCAATTCGTGCGGTTAAAAACTCCTGACACAGCGTTCTTGTCTCGGGTTGCGCGCTAAAGTGTTCGTTGTGTTTATGTAAATACACTTACAGATGCTTCTTGTAATAACTCCATTGGATACGCACCAGGACAGCGTTGATCACCAAAACGATTCCCCACGCCGGAAGCGGGTCTATTGAGGCCGGCCAGAGCGAAAATGCTGCGACGGTTGTCACTATGAGTACCAGCTGAAGATATTTGCCGCACCAAAAAGGTGCGTCCCCACCATGGCTACCTGTATCAACTCATAATTACCCACATATACATTACGGACGATGGTATCGGGAATCGAAAGCGCATCACCGTTCGCAAAGCGCATACCCATCTCATGGATACCGCTCACTCGGAATATCAGGTCGTAGAGGGCATTTGCCGTTGCGCGAGCGAGCTTCGGCAGATCGCCGCACCAGCATTCAACAGTGTAAGTCCACGCAAGCTCCCGATTGAGTATGCCCTGTAATCTCGCGATACCGTCAGGCCAGACTTGGAACACAAGCACCCAGTCGATGATCCATGCCGCCAGAATCAGCCCGAGTAAAAGCGCGGCGCTCAGGCAAGCCCATTTCAGCGGCGCAAGTAAAACGCCGGCAACTCCCTGTTCATGAAATGAAGCATTCCTTGAAGCCACCGCCCTGCCCTTTCAATAAACGGAAGTCGCACGCAAATGGGTCGTGCCCGCAAGCCGGCGCCTGAACTCATTGCCGATCTCGGCCAGATTCTCCGGCATCATGGCATCCTGACTGGCATCCGGCAGCGGCATGCGAAGCTTGTAAAGCTGCCCGCCGTGCAGCAATGCGAAAGCCTGCCCTTTGGGCAATTGCACCAGATCGCTCGGTGCCAGCATCGCTGCACTTTCTGAAGTAATCCGGTCTTCATTGCGGCTCGCAAAGTCCGCAAAGTCGCCTGGATCGTTGGTATCGGACACGGACGACGAAACAAGGGTTGAAACCAGACGCACGTCCGGCAGCTGACTGGTCAGTAGCTCCGCTGTCGCCACTTCCTTCACGCGCAACATGATCAGGCTGTTGAAATTGCCGGCGATCTGCCCTGCCCGGACCATGGACCATCGCCATCATCGCCATTCAGCTCTCCGGCATTCTGGACTGCGAACAGGACGAACAGGTGCTGGCGATGAAACGCGACACGCGCCTGTGCGTGGGCGTGGGCAGCTATTGCTCCACCCGCATCCCCATCATCCGCGTGTGCACCGAAATCACCGAATCCTACTGCTGCTTTAACTCGCGTCTGGCGCGCCTCATCAACGAGCAGGGCCGCACCCAGCTCGGAAAAATCTGGGGCGCACCGCAAGCCCCTGATTGCAGCGGCTTCACCCCCGCACAACTGCAATCACTGGATTTCTCGCGCATGGACCTCGCGGAGTTCTATGCCGAAATCGCGCCCACCCTGCCGAACGTGAACGACATGCAAAACCGCGCCCAACAAAAGATCGAAAGCTATTTCAAACCATGAATTGCACATCCCATCCCGTTGTGAGCGCGCTGGCCATCGCGCTGACCATCGCACTGAGCGCCGCAAGCGTGCACGCCCAGTCCGGCGCCCGCACACCCGTATCCGAACTAAAGCCGCTACTGATACTCGCCATGGAACACGGTGTAGCCCACGGCGTGCTCACCGGCGAATCGGCTGCTTATATGAAAGAGAAGTTCGGCACCACGGCAGCGCTGGAGATCGACGTGAAGCAGTTGCATGCCCTGCCCCAGCCCGGCTGCAGCCGGCTGCAGGTCATCACCCGCCAGAAGCAGGTGCTCGACAAGGGTAGCGGCTGCATTTTCACCGCCAGCAAACGCCGCGCTCAGGAGGTGGAGAGACACGGCCTGATTGAATGGTCGGATGAACTGCGCGCCACTGTCAAGGAAGCGATGAGTCTGAAACGGTGGGCCGTCTTTGGTGGAGAGCGTCTGGTATTCGGCAACCTCGCGGGCAATCGCTATACGCGCAGTGGATGGAAATCGAATTGGTCGCGCCTGATGAATAAGGCACAAGCGCTTGCCGAGCGAGAGGACATCCAGTGGATGCAATTCAGCCTGCAGGATTGCCGACCAGGGGGCGTGACCGCGAAACAGGAACGCGGCGACCTGGACACCACAGATGGCACCATGCACACGGATGGGCGCATGGTCGCCACGGTTTACGACTGGCGTCGTGTCAGAAAATCGACGGCGGCAAGATGAATGCTTGGTCAATTAAGAAAATCATCGAGTGCGGCGAAAAGTACTATTTGTGGAGCAGCGTAAAGCTATCTGGCGAGCATGAATGTTGGGCGTGGACAGAGGCAAACGGTCGCTACGAATACAGGTATTTGCACAGCTAAATGGGGCAACGCATTGCTTGGGAGTTGTTCAATGGAACATCGCTCAAACCCTTTGTCGCCGTGCGCCACGAATGCGGCAACACAAAATGCTGTAACCCTCGCCAACTATGCGCTGGCACTCAACGCGACAATGTTGAAAGTCGGGTCAGTTGGCAGCGCAACGCAATCGGCGCGAAAAACGGTCGGGCGAAACTTAATTCTGAGAAGGTATTGAGCATTGTCGCCAGCGAAGTACCCCCCATAGGAGCATCGCAAAAAAATACGGCGTCAATGAACGAACGGTTCGCGATATTGGGCCTGGAAGGCTGTGGGCGCACCTAACAAATATCCATCATCTTCCAATTATTGGAAGATGATTGTAGATTTACCGCGCCGCACAAACTCTAACTATTTGATTTTATTGGCGGAGTGGACGGGACTCGAACCCGCGACCCCCGGCGTGACAGGCCGGTATTCTAACCAACTGAACTACCACTCCTCGAACTGCTCTTGCGAATCGCCTGGTGGGTGCTGACGGGTTCGAACCGCCGACATTCGCCTTGTAAGGGCGACGCTCTACCAACTGAGCTAAGCACCCGGGACACCGCAAAGACCGCGATTTTAGCGTATTTCACTGCGATTAGCCAAATACGCGCAGCAGAGATTCACTGCGTATCGGCAGTCACATCAATGCTTGACGCGCTTCGGGCGCCGGTGGGGGCAGTGCTGCCACCGGTGTGGCCACCGCAGGCTGCTCCGGCAATGGTTGTGGCTTGCGCTCGAGCGCGAGTTCCAGCGCCGCATCTATCCATCTGATGGGATGGATGTCGAGGCGGTTCTTGATGTTGTCGGGAATCTCAACCAGATCTTTGACATTTTCTTCGGGGATCAACACCATCTTGATGCCACCGCGATGCGCTGCCAGCAATTTTTCTTTGAGCCCGCCGATGGGCAACACTTCGCCGCGCAAGGTGATCTCGCCGGTCATGGCCACGTCCGCGCGCACCGGTATGCCGGTCAGCATGGATACCATCGCCGTGCAAATGCCCACACCTGCGCTCGGCCCATCCTTGGGCGTGGCGCCCTCCGGCAAGTGAATGTGAATGTCGCACTTTTGATAAAAATCAGGATTGATACCCAGGCGCTCCGAACGATTACGCACCACCGACAACGCGGCCTGCACCGATTCCTGCATCACTTCGCCGAGCTTGCCGGTGGTAGTCATCTTGCCTTTACCGGGCATCATGATCGCCTCGATCGAGAGTAGCTCGCCGCCCACTTCCGTCCACGCCAGGCCGTTGACCTGACCCACCTGGCTTTTCTTCTCGGCCATGCCAAAACTGTAACGGCGCACGCCGCAATATTTGTCGAGGTTGCGCGCGGAGACGGTGATCTTGCGCCCTTTGTCCGGGGCTTTAATCAACTCCTTCACCACCTTGCGGCAGATTTTCGAGAGTTCGCGCTCCAGCGCGCGCACACCGGCTTCGCGGGTGTAGTAGCGCACGATGTCGCGAATCGCACTTTCGGAGACGGCGATCTCCTCAGCTTTCAAACCATGATTTTTAATCAGCTTGGCCAGCAAATGGTTTTGCGCGATTTTGACTTTTTCGTCTTCGGTGTAACCCGACAGCCGAATCACTTCCATGCGGTCGAGCAAGGCCGGCGGAATATTCAGGGTATTCGCCGTCGCCACGAACATCACGTCCGACAGATCGTATTCGACCTCGACATAGTGATCGACAAACGTGTGGTTCTGTTCCGGATCCAGCACTTCCAGCAGCGCACTCGACGGATCGCCGCGGAAATCCATTCCCAGTTTGTCCACTTCGTCCAATAAAAACAATGGGTTACGCACACCCACTTTAGACATATTCTGTAGAATTTTGCCCGGCATAGAACCGATATAAGTGCGCCGGTGGCCGCGGATTTCCGCTTCGTCGCGCACGCCGCCGAGCGCCATACGCACGAATTTGCGGTTAGTCGCACGTGCGATAGACTGGCCAAGCGAGGTTTTACCCACGCCGGGCGCACCCACCAGACACAGGATCGGTGCTTTTACCTTGTCCACGCGTTGCTGCACGGCGAGGTATTCGATGATGCGTTCCTTCACCTTTTCCAGACCATCGTGATCTTCATCGAGTATTTTCTCGGCAGCGCTCAAATCGGTGCTAATTTTGCTTTTCTTGCGCCACGGCAAAGAAATTAGCGCATCGATGTAGTTGCGCACCACTGTCGATTCGGCCGACATCGGCGACATCAGCTTGAGTTTTTTCAACTCGGCCTCGGCTTTTTTGCGCGCTTCCTTGGACATGCGCGCGGATTTGATGCGCTTGCCCATCTCGTCATGATCAACGCCATCTTCGCCTTCGCCCAACTCTTTCTGGATCGCTTTGACCTGTTCGTTGAGGTAATACTCGCGCTGGCTTTTCTCCATCTGCCGCTTGACGCGGCCGCGGATGCGTTTTTCAACTTGCAGAATATCGAGTTCGCCATCCACCACTTTCAGCAGATGATCGAGGCGCTTCTTAACATCGAACATTTCCAGCACTTCCTGCTTCTGTTCAAGCTTCAACGGCAGATGCGCCGCTATCTGGTCGGCGAGTCGGCTGGCGTCGTCTATACCGGCGATGGAAGTCAAAATCTCCGGCGGGATTTTCTTGTTGAGCTTCACGTACTGATCAAACTGCTGCACCATGGTGCGGCGCATGGCTTCGATTTCGCGATTCGCTTCGGCTGCGGTTGCGCTGCTCGCCAGCGTTGCAATGGGCGTAACACTCGCCATGAAATGCGTGCTGACGTCGGTCACTTCGGCAATGCGCGCGCGCTGGCCACCCTCAACCAGCACTTTCACCGTGCCGTCGGGCAGCTTGAGCATCTGCAGAATCGTTGCAATCGCACCAATCGCGTAAAGGTCTTCTGGTCCCGGCTCGTCTTTTGCAGCCGAGCGCTGCGCGACCAGCATGATGCTTTTGTCCGATTCCATCGCAGCTTCGAGCGCCTTGATCGATTTCGGGCGCCCGACAAACAGCGGTATCACCATATGCGGAAATACCACCACATCACGCAATGGCAGCAACGGCATTGCTAACGGATTTTGCGATGGAATACTCGGTGGTTGGGGCGTCGCCGCTTCAGTCATGTTGTTTCACCTTATAGATCACTACGTTCATCGCGGCTCGTTTGTCGCACATCATTGCTAAGATATGGGGCGCATTCGCCGGCATTCAACCCTAACTGAAATAATAATAAAATCAGATACTTACCTAAATCTTCGCACCTGCTGCCAATTTTGGCGGATCCGAATAAATCAGCAATGGCGCGGCGTCGCTGAGGATGGTGCTCTCATCGACCACCACTTTGGTCACATTCTCCAGCGACGGCAGATCAAACATGGTATTGAGCAGCGTGTTTTCGAGTATGGAACGCAGGCCGCGTGCGCCCGTTTTACGTTCCAGCGCGCGCTTGGCGATGGCTTTCAGAGCGGATTCACGAATTTCGAGTTCCGCGCCTTCCAGGCTGAACATCTTTTGATATTGCTTGATCAGCGCGTTCTTCGGTTCCGTCAAAATCTGAATCAGCGCCCCTTCGTCGAGTTCGCCGAGTGTCGCGACCACTGGCAGGCGTCCGACAAATTCAGGAATCAAACCGAATTTAATCAAATCCTCGGGCTGCACATCGCGCAGCACGCGGGTAATGCTTTTGCGATCATCCTTGCTGCGCACTTCGGCGCCAAAGCCAATGCCGCCCTTTTCGGAGCGCGCGCGGATTACTTTTTCCAGCCCGTCAAACGCACCGCCGACGATGAACAGAATATTGGTGGTATCAACCTGCACGAATTCCTGATTCGGATGCTTGCGCCCGCCCTGCGGCGGCACCGACGCGGTAGTGCCCTCGATCAGTTTCAGCAGCGCTTGCTGCACGCCTTCGCCCGACACGTCGCGGGTGATCGACGGGTTATCGGACTTGCGTGAAATCTTGTCGATTTCATCGATATAGACGATGCCGCGCTGCGCCTTCTCAACATCGTAGTCACACTTTTGCAACAGCTTTTGAATAATGTTTTCGACGTCTTCGCCCACGTATCCGGCTTCGGTCAGGGTGGTGGCATCGGCCATCACGAACGGCACATTCAGCAGCCGCGCCAGCGTTTGCGCCAGCAATGTTTTACCCGAACCCGTAGGCCCAACCAACAGGATGTTCGATTTGGCAAGTTCGATACCGTCTTTTTTTGCGGCTTCTTTCAAACGCTTGTAGTGGTTATACACCGCCACCGACAGAATTTTTTTCGCCACGTCCTGACCGATCACGTACTGATCGAGAATGGCGCGGATTTCGTGCGGCACCGGCAAGTCGGACTTGGCGCCCTTGCCGCCCTTGTCGCCCTGAATTTCCTCGCGAATGATGTCGTTACACAGCTCAATGCATTCATCGCAGATGAATACCGACGGGCCCGCAATCAATTTGCGAACTTCGTGCTGGCTCTTGCCGCAGAACGAGCAATACAGGAGTTTTTCGCCGCTGGCTTTTTCCGACATTATTTTAGTTTCCTGTAACCAAGTTTTATTTATCTGTTACCTGTGTCAACTACTCAGCTGCGCTACACCGCCGCCAGCGCATCCGCGCGCGACGCCATCACTCGGTCCACCAGACCGTATGCCACCGATTGTTCCGCGCTCAGAAAATTATCGCGATCGGTATCCTTGCTGACGGTATCGACGTTTTGCCCGGTATGTTTAGCCATAATCTCGTTCAGGCGCTGCTTCAAGAAAAGAATCTCCCTGGCGTGTATTTCAATATCCGACGCCTGCCCGCGAAATCCTCCCATCGGCTGATGAATCATCACCCGTGAATTCGGCAGACAAGAGCGCTTGCCCTTGGCGCCCGCGGTCAGCAACAGCGCGCCCATGCTTGCCGCCTGCCCCACGCACAGGGTGCTGACATCCGGCTTGATGAACTGCATAGTGTCGTAAATCGCCAGCCCCGCCGACACCGAACCACCCGGCGAGTTGATATAGAACGAAATATCCTTGTCGGGATTCTCCGATTCCAGAAACAGGAACTGCGCCACGATCAGATTCGCCGTTACCTCATTCACCTCGCCCACCAGAAACACCACGCGCTCTTTGAGCAAGCGCGAATAGATATCGTAGGCGCGCTCGCCGCGGCCGCTCTGCTCGACAACCATGGGCACCAGGCCCAAGCCCTGGGGACCCTCCATGCGTTCCGTACGATCCTGCGCCTGCGTCCCGTACAGCATCATTTGTTGTATCCCATCAGTTCGTCAAACGTAATCGTTTTATCTTCGGCTTTGGCCACGCCCAGCGCCCATTCAACCACATTTTCCTCTAGCACAACCGACTCGATATCGCGCAACCGCGCTGGTTGCTGGTAAAACCATTTCACCACGTCCTGCGGGTGCTCGTAACTTTGTGCCTGCACATCCACTGCTGCGCGCACTTGCTCCGGACGCGCATGCAGGCTGTGCGCACGCACCAGTTCACCCAGAATCAATCCCAGCGAAACGCGACGCTGTGCCTGTGCCTCGAAGATCTCGGCAGGCATCGGCATATCGACATTGACGGGCATGCCACGCGCCGTCATATTCTCGCGCGCCATCTTTTTCAGTGTTTCAATCTCCATTTTAATCAGAGACTTAGGTGCTTCAATCGGGGTGGAATCCAGCAGCGCCTGCATCACCTGATCTTTAGTCTTGGCTTTCAACCGCTGCTTCACTTCACGCTCCAGATTGGCCTTGACTTCGGCGAGCATTTTGGCGACATCGCCGTCCGCAACACCCAGCGCTTTGGCGAATTCGGCATCAATTTCCGGCAATTTGGGCGCGGCGACTTCGCTCAGCGTGACTTCGAACCTCGCAGTTTTTCCGGCGACCTCCTTGCCGTGATAATCATCGGGAAACTTCAGCTCAAAAGCCTTGTTTTCACCGGCTTTCATACTTACCAGGTTTTTCTCGAAATCCGGCAGCAGCCGCCCTTCGCCCAAAACGGCATGCTGATTGTCGGCGACACCGCCTTCAAATGGCGTGCCATCAATGGTGCCCTGGTAGCTGATTTGCACCCGGTCTTCAGTTTGCGCGGGGCGCTCGGCAATGTGGTACGTGATGCGCTGCTTACGCATGGTCTCCAGGGTTTTATCGACCTCGGCATCACCGACTGCCAGCGCTACACGGTCGATGCTTTTTCCTGCGATGTCGCCCACCTTGAAATTGGGATACACCTCGAAGGTGGCGCTGTATTGAAAGTCAGCGGCGCCCTCGCCTATTTGCGACGGCTCGAATTTTGGATAGCCCGCCACGTTCAGATTCTGCTGGCGTACGGCGTCGCCAAAACTTTTTTCGAGCGTGGCGCCGAGAACTTCCTGGCGCACCGTAGCGCCGTACTGTTGCTGCACCACCTTGAACGGCACTTTGCCGGGACGAAACCCCGGCATTTTGGCAGTACGGCCGATGTTTTTAAGACGCGACAACACCTCGGTTTCAATTTCCGCCAGCGGCACGGCCACGTTCAAACGCCGCTCCAGACCGCTTAATGTTTCAAGATTCGCTTGCATGAACTGCTGTTCCTTATGTTCTCGTACGGTTGCTGGTGCGAAAGAAGGGACTCGAACCCCCACGCCTTTCGGCGCCAGAACCTAAATCTGGTGCGTCTACCAATTCCGCCACTTTCGCCATGGTCACCACTTTCGCATTGCAGCATGCGGCACCCTTTCAGGCACTGCGCACGCCCAGCCATCCAAACACCCCGATTGTAATATACTCGACACTTTAATGACACCCCGCAATGCTTGCAATTTTCTCGAGATTTATTCTGCAAGTTATTGTTTAAATAAGATGTTTTCGCAACAAGATGGCAGTCGCGATGGCAACCGATCACTACGAGAATTTTCCGGTCGCCTCCATTCTGATGCCACGGCACTTGCGTTACCCCGTGGCGCTGATTTACCGTTTCGCGCGCGAAGCCGACGATTTCGCCGATGAGGGCGACTTTCCCGCCACCGAACGCCTGGCCTTGCTCGCCGGCTTCGACCGCGAACTTGACCGCATTCAGGCCAACCAGCAGCCCACTATTCCGTGGTTCGCCAATCTTGCAGCCATCATCCACCAGCACAGCTTACCCATCGCGTTGTTTCGCGACCTGCTATCGGCGTTTTCGCAGGACGTGGTCAAACAGCGCTATCGGGACTACGCTGAAGTTCTCGACTACTGCCGCCGCTCCGCCAATCCGGTCGGTCGCCTGCTACTGGCGCTCTACGGCGCCGCCACCCCGCAAAACAACAGCTGGTCAGACGCCATCTGCTCCAGCCTGCAACTCATCAATTTCTGGCAGGATGTCGCTATCGACCACCGCAAAAACCGTATTTACTTTCCGCAGGACGATATGCTGCAATACGGCATCAGCGAGCTCGACATCGCAAATGCCAATACTAACGGCAAGTGGCAGAAATTCATGCGTTTTCAGGTAGACCGCACGCGGCAGTATTTGTTCTCCGGCGCGCCGCTGGGGCGGGCGCTTAAAGGTCGCCTGGGTTTGGAAATGCGCATGATCATCGCCGGCGGCGACCGCATTTTGAGCAAAATCATCAACGTGGATTACGACGTGTTTAGGCGCCGGCCCGTGTTAAAGCCCCATGACTGGGCGCTGATGCTTGCGCGATCCGCGTTTTGACATGACACCTGACGAATACTGTCAGCAAAAAGCGGTAGCCTCGGGCTCCAGCTTCTACTACAGCTTTTTGTTCCTGCCGCCGGAGCGCCGCCGCGCCATCACCGCGCTCTATGCCTACTGCCGCGAAGTCGATGATGTCGTAGACGAGTGCACCGATGCCGGCGTTGCGCGCGTAAAACTCGCCTGGTGGCGCGATGAAATCGGCAAACTCTATGACGGCAAGCCGCAGCACCCGGTGACCCAGGCGCTCGCCTGCGCGGTGGTCACCCACGACCTTCAACGGCAGCACATGCTTGAACTCATCGACGGCATGGCGATGGATCTGGACTACAACCGCTATCCGGATTTCGACACATTAAAGCTTTATTGCCACCGCGTCGCGGGCGTAGTGGGCCTGATGTCGGCGAGCATTTTCGGCTATTCGGATAAGCAAACACTCGAATACGCGCCCGCGCTAGGTCTCGCATTTCAGCTCACCAACATCATCCGCGACGTGGGCGAAGACGCCCGCCGCAATCGCATCTATCTGCCGCTCGACGAACTCGAAAAATTCAAAGTCTCCGAGGCTGACATCCAGGCCGCGCGTGAAACCGAAAATTTCAAAAAACTGATGGCGTTTCAAATCGAACGTGCACTCGCCCAGTACGATACTGCCTTCGCCAAACTGCCCGCCCGCGACCGCAAACCGCAAATTCCCGGCATCATCATGGCCGTCATCTACCGCACCCTGCTGGAGGAGATTCGCGATGGCGGCTGCAAGGTACTCCGACAGCGCACCTCGCTGACACCCATGCGCAAACTGTGGATTGCCAGTAAAACCTGGCTCAAAGGCTGACTTGGCAAACACGTCCACGCGTATTCACGATAAAATCTTACCTCGTTTCGTTGCTATCTTTCCAGAGAGGACCACCATGACACCGGAGCAAATTCTAAAGCTTCCTTCGATGCCGGCCGCAAGTCCCAGCTACCCGATGGGGCCTTATCGGTTTATCAACCGCGAATTCATGATCGTGACTTACGAAACCGATCGCGACCTGTTACGCGACGCCGTGCCGGAACCGCTGGAACCGAACCCGGAAGGTCATGTCCTCTATGAATGGATACGCATGCCCGACAGCTCCGGTTTCGGTGATTACACCGAGAGTGGAATTGTCATCCCCTGCTTGTTCAAGGGCGAGCCGATCAACTTTACGGCACAGATGTACCTGGATGATGAACCACCAATTTCAGCCGGACGCGAAATCTGGGGCTTCCCCAAGAAATATGCGCTGCCGAAACTGGAAGTTTGCTCGGATACGCTGACCGGCACATTGCATTACGCAGGTCAGATGGTTGCCATGGGAACGATGGCCTACAAACACCAGGTTGCCCCAGGCGGCGTCGAAGCTCAGGCCAAGGGGATGACCAGGACTTCCTGCAATCTGAAGATCATTCCCGATGTCGATGGCAGCCCCAAGATATGCCAGCTGGTCGCGTATAACCTGACCGACATTACCGTCAAAGGCGTCTGGCTTTCGCCGGCGCGCCTGCATCTCATTCCGCATGTCAACGCTCCCGCAGCGGATCTGCCGATCAAACGCATCATCGGTGGCAAGCATTTCATTAGCGACCTCACCCTGCCGCACGGGCGGGTGCTGTTCGACTACCTTAAAGACGCTTGATTCCATAGAGGCTTCAAACCATGAACAAGAATGATGTCAAAGCGCTGCCATCGATGCCGTTGCAAAGCCCGACGTATCCTCGCGGGCCGTATAGATTCTTCAATCGCGAATATCTGGTCATCCAGTACAAGACCGACCCGGCGTTGATTCGTGAGGCGTTGCCGGAACCGCTGGAACCTGCCGGTGACACGGTGGCCGTGCAGTGGCTGGATCTGCCCGACGGCGAAGGCTTCGGCGCCTATTCCGCCGCGGCGCAGATTATTCCTTGTACGTTCAAGGGCGAACCCTGCAATTTCGTCAGTCAGATGTATGTCGATAATACGCCGCCGCTTGCCGGTGGGCGCGAAATCTGGGGCTATCCGATGAAATACGGCAAGGCGGTGCTGGCAGTCAATGCCGATACCTTAACCGGAACGCTGCATTATGCAACGCAGTCGATCGCGGTTGGCACCATGGTCTACAAGCATGATGCATTTCGCACCGACCACACGCGGGAGCGCGAACTTCTGGCGCGCACGCAGGTTACGCTCAAGTTGATCCCCGATATCGATGGCACGCCAGCCATCGCGCAGCTGGTCGCGATCAAGTTTGAAAATGTTGTCGTTCACGGCGCGTGGACGGGGCGCGTGCGACTGGAATTAATCCCATCGGTAAATTGCCCGCTGGCGGATCTGCCGGTGCGTGAAGTGGTGGGCGGCCTGCATATGCTTACCGACATGACCCTACCCTACGGCAAGGTTATTCACGACTATCTGGCCAAATAATCCGGCGCCGCATCTCGACACCAACGCAAACGCGGCGAATCCGATAGCACGGATTCGCCGCGTTTGTTTAATTGCGTCGGATCAGTTGCGGCCTACAGGAATTCTTTTTTCAGATCCACGGTTGAGCGCACGCCCAGGTGCTCGAAGTTTTGCTCCAGCCAGTCCGTGGCCAATGCGCGGCCGCGGTCGCGCAGCATGACCAGGAACTTCCAGTCACTGCTCATCTTGCTGGCCGAGGAGAGGTCGGACATCGCGTTGTCAGCACGCACGGAATGAATCAGCACATACTTCATTTTTTCCCGGTACTCATCCTTGATCCAGCCTTCGTCGAGCATCTTCTGCACAAAGTAGACCGCGCGCAACTCCTTGATCAGCGAAGAATTGAAGGTGATTTCGTTGAGGCGGTTGGCAATATCAGCCGATGTGGTCGGCGGGCCCGGCCGCTCTATCGGATTGATGTGAAGAATGACCACATCGCGCGAATCGGTGTAATAGAACAGGGGATACAGCACCGGATTGCCCATATATCCGCCGTCCCAGTAGTGTTCCCCATTAATTTCCACAGCCTGGAACACCTGCGGCAGACAAGCTGAAGCCAATACCACACTCGCCGTGACCTCCGGGGTGTGAAATATTTTCACCTTGCCGGTACGCACATTGGTGGCGCAGATAAACAATTTGGTAAGCCGGCTGCGCTCGAGTTCCGCAAAATCGACCTGTTTTTCGAGCACCTCGCGCAACGGGTTGTAATTCATCGGATTCATCTGGTAGGGCGAGACAATGCTCATCATCGCCTTCATCATGTCCTGCATGGGGTTGCCCTTGTGCTGCGTCCCGGTGTCCCACGGCATTTTCGGGGCAGCGAACTTTTGTCCGACATCCGAGATGGCCTTCCAGAAGTCATGCAGCGCCTGGCGCGCGCCGTCATTGCCTTTCAATTTTCCGTAGGCGTATACCACGGCGTTCATGGAGCCCGCGCTGGTCCCCGAGATGCCTTCTATCTCGACACGTCCGTCTTCAAGAAATTTATCCATCACTCCCCAGCCAAAGGCGCCATGCGCACCGCCACCCTGCAGCGCCAAATTGATTGCCTTCTTCGACTTATCTGTGGACACGCCGACCGCAGTCGTCACCGTCTTGGATTTTGACGCCATAGTTAAACCTTTCGTGATGTCGCAGCGCAGTTCATCAGTAAACGCCAGTACCCGCTCATGCTGCAGATATCAATGCGCCGTCCAGCCGCCTTCGATAGAAATATTGGTGCCGGTAATAGAAGCCGCGGAATCCGAACACAGAAACACCGCAGTGCCCGCAACCTGCTCGACCGTGACAAACTGCTTGGTGGGTTGCGCCGCGAGCAGCACATCGCGCTTGACTTGCTCCTCGGTAATGCCGCGCGCTTTCGCGGTATCGGGAATCTGTTTTTCCACCAGCGGCGTCAGCACGTAACCCGGGCAAATCGCGTTGACGGTAACGCCCTGCTCGGCAACCTCGAGCGCGATGGTTTTGGTGAAACCCATGATGCCATGCTTGGATGCGACATAGGCGGATTTAAACGGTGACGCGACCAGCGCATGCGCCGACGCTACATTGATGATGCGGCCCCAGCCTTTGGTTTTCATGTACGGCACCGCCATGCGCGTGGCGTGAAACGCCGACGACAAATTGATTGCAATGATGGCGTCCCACTTTTCGATTGGAAATTCTTCAACCGGCGCCACATGCTGAATGCCGGCATTGTTGACCAGAATATCCACGCCACCCAGCGTCGATGCTGCCTTGCGCATCATGGCTTCGATCTGCTCCGGCTTGCTCATGTCGGCGCCATCGTACGAAACCTTGACACCATACTTCGACGCCAGACCCGCGCGTATTTTTTCGATTTCAGCCGCATCGCCGAACCCATTGAGCACCAGATTAATACCTTCTTTCGCGAACCCTTCGGCGATCCCCAGGCCGATACCGCTGGTGGAGCCGGTTACTACCGCATTTTTTCCCTTGAGCACGATGTCTTCTCCTGTTTAGAACCCAAATAAAATCATCTGCATTTGATTGCGTTTTTTCCCGCTATTTCTTTTTGGCGCTCTCGCCCGTGGCAGCGGCCGCTTTTGGCGTGGACGCAGTCGCAGTCGCCGCTTTGAAATTCGCGCCGGCGATGCCCGCCATCTGACTCGCGACTGCAGTCATATTGTCAAAGGCCTTGGTCGTCTGTGCCAGCATATCCTTCATCGCACCGGCCATCACGGCGCTACCGTCCAGCCCCGATGATTTTTTTTGCTCGATCGCGGACGCCGCATTTTTGGCGAGCTGGCTGTAGTTGGCCTGCATCAGCGCCGTCACGTCTTTTTGCATGGCGTTCACCTGATCATAAACACTGCGCCAGTACTCCATCACACGCTCGGGTTTCGCCATTTGCGCACTGAAACGCGACATATCACCCATATCCTTCAATGAGGGCAGCGTATTTGCGCTGGTCGCGGAATTCGACATTACTTCCTTTGCAGCGGCCATATTCAATTCGGCCAGACGCTGCATGCCTTCAAACGAGGTGCGCATAATGGCGACCAGCACTTCCGTACTGGCCTTTTGCGCAACCAACATGTGTTCCAACTCAGGAATAGGCATCACTCGCTCCTTTGCATTAACCATGGGGTCACAACATGGTGGGGGGGGGTACGGACAAATGCGGACGCACTACAACTCCTATTCTATATCCCTACTGTCCGGTCATAACTCGAATAAATTCAATTGGTTAGCCATGGCGATCTCCTCTGACGCGAGGGGTGCTTCGGTAAGCAATTGAATCAATGATGTTTTCTCGAACAGAGTCAAACTCAGAATCTGTAGAATTGTGTAGAGCGAAGCGGCGGATTTCAGACGTTTCTTGACGATAGCTACGAGGACGTAAGCCGAAATGGCGATCCAGACTTGGGTTTTGACCGCGTTCTCCGATGTCCCAAAAAACGCCTTGATCCGCAGATGCTGCTTGATCCACTTGAAAAACAACTCCACCTGCCAGCGGCAGCGATACAGTTGCGCAATACACAAGGCGGGCAGATCGAAATTGTTGGTGAGAAAAACGAGCAACTTGTCGTGTTCGACATCGTAGAACTTCACACGCCGCAATCGAATCGGATAATCCTGGCTGGTGTTCAGGCCAGTCAACAAGATTGTCTGATCGCAACGCAAACCCGTGCTCTTGTCGATCGGCTGCGAGTAGAGGCGCCGATACTGCAGATTGGATTTGGCGCGAGTGACGAAAAAAGCTTGGGATTGATGCAGCACGTAGAGCCGGGCGAAATCGATATACCCCCGATCCATCACATAGAAGCTGCCCGCCTCGAAGATCATCAGGTCGAGGACATTCACATCGTGCAGCTTGCCATCCGAGATGTAGATGAAGGCAGGGATGTTGCCCCGCAGGTCGAGCAGCGTGTGGAGTTTGACCGCGCCCTTCTTCTTGCGGAAACGCGCCCACGGAAACAACGCCAGACACAGATCGATGGTGGTGGAATCCAGCGCATAGACGGTATGCTTCAGTTCTACTCCGAACTCGTCCCCGGCGTAGAGCCGCCGGGCTACCTGGATGAGCGAGAGCGCGAAATCCTGATAGATGCGCCAGTCGCGATTCTCGTTGGCATCGGCCAAGGTGCTGCGGGCGATCCCGCCGCGAATGCCCAAGTGGTAGAGCTTGCTCGAATGCGCCCGCAGACAAGCCTCGATGTCGCGCAGGCTTTCCCGGTAAGTGAGCTGCGCGAAGGTCATGC
>CAMBCF010000104.1 GCA_945864585.1 Bordetella parapertussis
CATGCCTTCCTTCGCCGCATTGCGCCTGGAAAGCTCCACCATATCCGGATTGTATTCAATGCCATATGCGCGCGCGCCGCGCTTAGCCGCGGTAATCACCGTGCGGCCGTCGCCTGAGCCCAGGTCGTACAAGATATCCTTGGGCGTGAGCTTGGCCATATCCAGCAATTTGTTCACCAGCGCCTGCGCCGTAGGCACCCACACCACATCTTTGCCCGCTTGACCGACTTCGGGCGTGAAATTCTTCGATGCCGCAGCGGTTTCTTTTTTCGCGGGCTGTGCCTGCGCCGCACTCAATGCGAAAAAAGCAACGGTCGCCGCCACCGCTGCTCTAAAAATCCATGACCTGGAATTCATGCCAACTCTCCGTGAAACGTTCAGTGAAAAAATTCGCAGCGTCACCGCGGTTTTGCCGGTGATCGCAATCGATATTTCAGTGTAAACGCCGCTCGCATGTAACGGTGTACCGGCAACACTACTTCGCCGGTGGCGCCTGCTCCAGACACTCGATCAGCAGTTTGAGCGCGGTTTGCCCAAACACCACCATGTTCGCCTGGCGGTCGCCGCTGGCGGTTTCCAGCGTCATTGATTTTTCCATGCCGCCCGCCACCGCCAGCACGCAATGCCCTGCCGCGTGGCCATAGCGGCTGCCCGTCGGGCCTGCCGCGCCGCTCTCGCTGAGTCCCCAATCTGCATTGAGGCGCTCGCGTATTGTGCGCGCCCTGAACAAGGCCGATGCTTCGGTCCCCCCGCGCACGTTCTGCAGCATCTCCGGCGTCACGTCGCGCAGGCCCAACAACGCATCGCGCGTATACATAACCATGCCGCCTTTGCAGTAGGCCGATGCACCCGCAAATGCAAGCAGCGCTGCGTTAATCAATCCGCCCGCCGATGACTCGGCGACAGCTATGGTCTGTTTGCGCGCCTTGAGCAGGGCGGCGGCTTTTTCGGCGAGCGGTAGTAGTTTTTCCATGATGATTCCTTCGAGTTTCAGATACTGGATTATGCGGGCAGCGGAAAGCACATTTTGCGGTATAAACACCGAATCGCAAAATGTACAAGCCACCTGTCGTTCCCGCCCCCGACGAAGGCATTCGAGGGCGGGAACGACACATCACTATCTGGCAAGTCGCACTTTCCAGGATAATGCAGCGCATCTGCATAAGGAACATTCAGTGACTCACACCGTAATTCTCGACCCCGCCGTACCCTCCGGCGCAGGCGCACAACGCCCCTGGCAAGCGCTCGACAGCCTGCAGGGCAAAGTCGTCGCTTTCATCGACAATTCCAAACCCAACTTCAATCACCTCGCCGACGATCTGGCCGAGTTGCTGGTGAGCCGCCACGGCGTGGCGCGCGTGATACGCCACCGCAAACGCGCGGCATCGGTGCCCGCGCTGGAAAGCGTCTACGCCGACATCGCAGCGCACTGCGATCTGGTGATTACCGGCTCGGGCGACTGAGGCTCCTGCACGTCGTGGAGTGTCCACGACACGGCAGAAGCAGTAAAGCGCGGCGTGCCCGCAATTACGGTGTGTTCGACGGCGTTTACCTTGCTCGGAAAAAAGCAGCTCAAAGCGCTGGGTTGTGAAGATCATCCGCTGGCGTTGATCCCGCATCCGTTCGGCTTGCGCACGCGTGAACAGGTACGCGGCATCGCGGAAAAATGTGTGGACGACATCGCGCGTATCGCGATTGACCCGCAGGCCGGCACGCCTGCGCGCGGCAAGACTGCCAAAACTGCGGGCGCGGCGCGGGCCGGGCGTATCGAGGTACCGGAAGATGCCGATGAATTCGACCGCTTTTGCATCGACCGCCGCTGGAGCGATGGCCTGCCGTTGCATCCACCGACGCTCGATCGCGTCGAGCGCATGATCGCCGCCAGTGGCCGCGCAGCCGATGACATCGTCGCTGTGGTGCAGCCCGGCTTCGGCACCGCTACGGTAGAAGGCATCGCGATTAACGCGGTAATGGCGGGCTGCCGCCCTGAATACATGCGCACGCTAATCGCAGCGGTGCAAGCCTTTACCGACCCGCGCTTTAATTTGCAGGGCATACAAGCCACCAGTTTCGACAAAAACGACAGCACTGTCACCATTGTCGGTGCGGCGGGCACGGTTAATTTCAACACCCACGCCAAGGACGCCAGCGACCTGCTGAAAGTGTTCGCCGACAGCATCTGCTTCCCGACCAACAACGACTATTACTTCGGAGGTGAACCGTGGCTGCTGATCGGGCCGGAGCACGCAGAGATTCTGCATAGCGAAGGTTTGCGTAAACGCGATGTAAAGTTGAAACTGTGGGAAATGTCCAGGCTGCCTGTGGATCGCCTCGCGGCGAAAGACCGCATGCGTTTGCAACACACGCGCGGCGCGGAGCTGGGGCAGTTTGATGCGAAGACAACCATACCGATCTCGATCAAGCCCGAAGAAGTCAGCATCATCGTTGCCGGCGGGCCGGGCACGCACTCGGTGCATGTGCCGACGTTTGGCCACACGCGCTCGGTGACGCGCAGGATCGTGTAACGGCGCGGGTGTATGATGCAGACTCACATTGATTAAATAATTGTTTTAAAACAATTACTTAGGAAACTTGATGACTGTTGAAGCAAAAGCTTGGGCAAGCATGCTGGTGCTGCTGATCACCACAGCGGCGCAGGCGCAGACGGGCGCGCAGAGTTCCCCGGCGAGTTTTCCCAATCGTCCGCTGCGGCTGATCATTCCGATGGGCGCGGGCGGTGCGACGGATATATTCATCCGCACTATCGTGCCCAAACTCTCGGAAACGCTGGGCCAGCAGGTGGTTGTCGACAATCGTCCGGGCGCCAACGGCGTCATCGGCGATGAGATGGCGATCAAGGCGCAGCCTGATGGTTATACGCTGATGGCCAATTCGATCGCGATTTCGATCAACCCCGGCCTGTATAAACTCAGCTACGACATCACGCGCGATCTGCAGGGCGTCACACGGCTGGGCATGATAGACCTGTTGATGGGCATACACCCGTCGGTGCCGGCGAAAAACGTCACTGAATTAATCGCACACGCCAAAGCCAATCCGGGAAAACTGAATTACGCGTCGTTCGGTATCGGCAGTATTTCCCATGTAGCCGGCGAGATGTTCAAGCAGGCGACCAGCACGCAGCTGGTGCACGTGGCCTACAAAACATCACCGCTGGCGGTGCAGGAAACCATCGCCGGACAAACGCATCTGGTGATGGGTGGCATTTCGTACATGCTGCCACAGGCGCGCGCGGGACGTCTGCGCGGCATCGCCATCACCTCGCTAGTGCGTAACGCCAATGCGCCCGATATCCCAACCGCACATGAATCCGGCCTGCCCAATTTTGATGTGAACGCATGGTTCGGCATGTGGGTGCCCGCCGCCACGCCCAAGCCGGTACTGGCAAAATTGTATGACGCGGTAAGCAAGACCATGAGTCACCCTGAAGTTCGTGCGGCGATCGAGAAGCACGGCTATAAAATCGGTGGCGAAGCGCCGGATGAGTTCCAGAAATTCGTGCGCAGCGAAGTGGAGAAGTTCGGCAGAGTAATCAAGGCTGCGGGAATCAAGCCGGAGGGGTAATGCGATTGAGGCCGAGATTTTTACCTTTGAGGACAAAGGGTAAAATTCACCATCGTCGTTCCAGCGCAAGCTGGAACCCAGGTTGTAACCGGGGCCGTAGGCCTTGAAATCAGATGCTTCGCAAATAGAAGATTCGCCCCCATCCTATTGCCCCCTCGCTTGCGCTGCAAGCTCTCCCCCCGCAAGCGGGGGAAGGGGATACCAGCGTGCGCTGGAATGACGGGTTTATCTTTGGTGTGCGTTTTTTTCAGTTAAATTTTGGTGATCAAGGAGTATTCCATGCCCCAACTAACCATACGCGGCGCTTACATCAACTACGAAATCCTCGGTTCCAGCGGCTCGTGGGTTGCGCTCTCGCCCGGCGGACGCCGCCCGCTGGAAGGCGTCAAACATCTCGCCGAGCGTGTCGCTGCCGCGGGTTACCGCGTGCTGATCCACGACCGGCGCAATTGCGGCGCCTCCGATGTGGTGCTCGAGGGCACGGAATCGGAATACGAAATCTGGGCCGAAGATCTCTACGCCATGCTGCAGCATTTCAACGCATTGCCCGCATACGTGGGCGGCGGCTCATCGGGCTGCCGCATGTCGCTGCTGCTCGCGCTGCGCCACCCGCAAGCGGTGCGCGGACTGCTGCTGTGGCGCGTGACCGGCGGTGAGTTCGCAGCCAGGCGTCTCGCCCATCAATACTATTTTCAGTTTATCGAAGCCGCGAAAAAAGGCGGCATGGCGGCGGTGTGCGAGACAGAACATTTTCGTGAGCGCATCGCACAGCGCCCGTCAAATCGCCAGACCATTATGAATATGGACGTGGCGCGCTTTACCGCCTCATTCAGCAGCTGGGCGGACGGCTTTTTAAATGACGCCGCAAAGCCGGTGATCGGCGCCACTGTCGCGCAACTGCAATCGGTCAAGGTCCCCACGCTGATCGTGCCGGGCAACGACAAAACCCACGCGCGCGATGTCGGCGAAAAAGCGCACGCCATCATGAAGGGCAGCGAACTTTACATTCTGTTCCCCGAACAGCAGGATATCGATATCGTGCCGCCACAACAGTGGGAATTCAAGGATGATGAGCTGGCAGGCGTGTTCGCCGCTTTCATCAAACGCCACTCGGCTTGAAATTTCATCAACCCAACTCGCGATGCATGAAGTCGATAATCTTCTCGATGCAATCACGCGCCTGCGGTGAAGTCGGGTCATTGGTGACAAAAGCTTCGCCCACGCCTTCAAACAAATGTAAATCCACTTTGCCGCCCGCTTTGCGATAGCCCGCGATAAAGCGATCACGATTCGGCACCGGGTGCGCAAAGTCGGCCGTGCCCTGCAAATAAATCACATTCGGCATCACGCATTTTTCACCGCGCTCCAGCGCGCGCGTGGGACTGCCTTCGGCCTGCGCCGCAACGTCAGGCCAGTACATATTGTGGTTCTTTATCCACGTTTCCCCTTGCTTGGCGTGCGCACCACCCACCAGCGACTGCGCGTATTCGTAGCGGCCCAGCGGATCGATCACCGGCCAGCACATCACTGCGCACTTCACCGACGCATCCACGCCCGCCGCACCCGCAATAGCGGTGTAACGCGGGTCGTGCGGACGCATCGCCGACAGCATCGCCAGATGGCCACCGCTCGACACACCGAGTATGCCCACACGCTGCGGATCAATATTGAATTCCGCCGCACGCGACTTGAACCAGCGTATCGCGTAATTCACGTCCTGCACCGACGCCGGGTACTGCCCATCGGGCGGCATACGAAAATCCAGCGCCGCCACCACCACACCGGTTTTCGCCAGCGGCGTATCCGTGCCCTCATCGGCAAAGCGATCTTTATTCACCCACGCACCGCCGTGCAAATCGATGATCAGCGGAAACGGGCCTTTGCCTCTAGGCTTGTAAACGCGCGCCAGATAGGGCTTCGCACCGTGGCGGATGTATTCAACATCGGTGACATCGATTTCGTAGCGAACCAGTTCGGCGGTGGTCATGGTGTGCTCCTCGATTGCAAACGTGTTGGGGTGGGGCATATTAGCGCGGCAAGCTACATTTGCACGGCAACAAAATTACATTTCATCGGCACAAAAAATATCGAATAAAAACAAATAGATACGAACACTGCCACCCGACATCCCCCTGAGAGCCGCCGAGCAGCACAGCGGAAACTGGAGGGCGGCTGGGACTCGTTAGCCGCAGGCCCGTTTGCGGGAGCAGCCGCCGGCGCCCCGGCAATCGCCTGTAGACGCAGCCGCTGGCGCCCCTCCCGCACCTCCGCTGCGCGGCACCGGGTCCGGGGCGCCCCTTTTCTTGGGTCACTTTCTTTTGGCCGTACAAAAGAAAGTGACCAGCCGCCGGGCTGCCCTCGGCGAAGTTGAAGTTGGGATTGAATTTTCGTTACTACGAGATTTCATTCGGCGCAATAGGGATTGTGCCCTACGAGCTTCTTGGTAAGGCACGAACAAGTAGATACGCAAGTATCCATCCTAGCGGAAAGAAGAAGACAAGCATTAGCAGAGCGTTGTGGCCGCAGAAAAAACTGAATCGAATTCCTGGCACAAAGCAAAATCCAGCAGGCAGCCACCACCCCAGAACTGATCCGGCAATGAAGATTATGATGGCTGTCAAAATTCCGTTTATCAGGCTAATGCCCACCCCCAAACCACCCCTTCATCTCGTCATCGAACTCCCCATCGATCAATACATACAACATCTTCGCCACCTTGCCGGAGCGGTTGCTCCACGCGTGGTTGGTGCCGAGTTGTATCAACACATCACCGGACTTCAGCGTCACCTCGCCCTCATCCAGCAGCATGGTAATTTCACCCTCGATACAAATGGCGTAGTCGATGGTTTGCGTGCGATGCATCATCGGGTGCCGCCCGCCGCGGCCGAAGGTCGAGGCGGCTTCGTTGCCCATCATTCTGAAGGTCTCGCGCGCTTTTTCCGGCGTCATGTTGCGAATTTCCTCCGACTCCGGCGCAATTTCAGCGATGCGGATAATGGTGCCGCCTTTGGGCGGGTGTATCTGGCGCGGCCCCAGCGTGGGGTCTTCGTGCACACGATGCAGCGGGTACGGCAACGCGCCGGTCTTCCAGATGTCGTTCGACACATGACCCGGCCGCAGCGGATTAGTGCGCATGGCGGGCGCGGGGCCGTCTTCAATCAATATGGATTTACCTTCTTTGTTGTGACCCACGACTACGCGTCTGACGGACATGTTGTTCTCCAATTAGAAAATACGAAAGTTCCATTAGCCACAAATCTCGTAGGGCGGGTTAGGCGACGGGGTTTGGCGCCGTAACCCGCCGTTCCACGATGCACGTTTACGCCGGCGGGTTACGGCGCAAAAAACGCGCCTAACCCGCCCTACGGGTGCTGAAATTACTCCGGCTGTATCCCTGCGATCTTCACGATCTCGCCGAGTTTCTTTATCGCATCCACCAGCAGCGCGCGAAACTCGGCGGCACTGCTGCCCACGGGTTTTAACTCCACCCTGGCAAACTGCTCACGCACGAGTTGCACGGTCAGGGCTTTCTGCGTTTCCTTTTCGATGCGCGTGATGATGGCGGCTGGCGTCTTCGCCGGGGCCAGCAGCCCATGCCAGCTTGCTTCCATCTGTGTGTTGTTGAGTCCCGCCTCGGTCATGGTCGGCACCTCGGGCAGGTAGGACGCGCGCGACGTGTGATTGTAAGCCAGCGCCTTCAGACGCCCGGACCGGATATGCGGCAATGACATCGGCGGCGTCCCCATCATCACCTGCACTTCGCCTGCGAGCAGCGCCGTCACCGCAGCACCCGCGCCTTTATACGGCACATGTACCATGTTGGTACCCGCGCGCTGATTGAACAACGCTGCCGCGAGATGCAATGAGTTGCCGATGCCCGGCGAGCCATACGCGAGTTTCGCGCCCGGCTTTTTTCCGTACTCAATCAGTTCACGCACCGAGTTCACCGGCAGCGTGCCGCTCACCACCAGGATGTGCGCGTCAGAGCCGGATATTTGCGATATCGGCGCAAAGTCGCGCAACGCATCGAACGGCAACTTGCGATAAATATTCGGGTTGATGGCAAACGAGCCCGAGGTCACCAGCAGCGTGTGGCCATCGGGCGTGGCTTTGGCAACGATGTCCGCACCGATGATGCCATTGGCGCCGGGACGATTGTCCACCACGAACTGTTGCTTCATTTGCGTGCTGAGTTGTTGCGCAAGTATGCGTGCCGAGGTGTCCGGGCCGCCTGCGCCAAAGCCCACGATCACACGCACCGGGCGGGTGGGGTAATCCTGGGCTTGGGCAATGCCGCTTGCGGCAGCGAGCGCCGCCGTTATGAACAGGAGTTTGTATCGCATGATTTTTTCTGGGGCAAAGTATAGCGCTAACTCAAGCCGCCGCTGCTTCCGCAATAAACTGCAAGCGCGCAAGATGCGCATAAAGAGGACTGTCGTGCAGCAGCGATTGATGCGTGCCCATCGCATGTATGCGTCCACTGTCCATCACGACAATGCGGTCGGCGTTGCGCACGGTGGCGAGGCGATGCGCGATCACCAGCGTGGTGCGTCCGTGTTCCAGCCGCGCCAGCGCGGCCGCCACCTGGCGTTCGCTTTCGGCATCGAGTGAACTGGTGGCTTCATCCAGCAGCAGGATCGGGCGGTCGGCGAGCAAAGCGCGCGCAATCGAAATGCGCTGGCGCTGCCCGCCCGACAGTTTGATGCCGCGTTCGCCCAGGTCCGTATCAAAACGCTGTGGCAGCCTTTCGATAAATTCCAGCGCATGCGCGGCAGCGCACGCCTCGCGCACCTCGGCGTCAGACGCTTCGGGCCGGCCAAAGCGCACGTTGTCAGTGACGCTGGCGGCGAAAATAACCGGGTCCTGCGGCACGATGGCGATCGCACGCCGCAACGCCAGCGGATCGCAATGCCGGATGTCGGCGCCATCGATCAGGATGCGGCCCGACGTTGGGTCGTAAAAACGCAGGATCAACGCGAAGATCGTCGATTTGCCTGCACCGGAAGGCCCCACCAGCGCGACCCTTTCGCCGGGGTCAACGCTGAACGACACCGCATCCAGCACCGGTGTTTGCGGCCGGCTGGGGTAAGTGAAACCGACGCCGTCGAACCGGATCGCGCCTGCGAGCCGCGCCGGCAGCGTGATCACCGGCGCCTGCGCCGCAAGCGCGGGCTGCCTGTCGAGCAATTCAAACAAGCGTTCCGTCGCCCCTGCCGCGCGTTGTATCTCGCCCCACACTTCGGAGATGGTCCCTGCCCCGCTCGCCACGATCGCCGCATAAAACACAAACGCGGATAGCTGCCCGCCGCTGATGCGGCCTTCGAACACATCGTGGCCGCCGATCCACATAATCACACCCACCGCGCTGAATCCGATCAGCATCACCAGGGCAATCAGCCACGCTTTCACGCGCACGCGATGCACGCCGCTGGCGTAGGCTGCTTCGGCGGCTTGATCGAAGCGCGCGCGTGTGTGCGTTTCGTGCCCGTACGCCTGCACCGTGCGCACTTCATGCAGCGACTCGTCGATATGCGCCGACACATCGGCTACACGATCCTGATTGTCGCGCGACAGACGGCGCACGCGCCGCCCCACCACCAGTATCGGAATCAAGGTTGCCGGCACACCCAGCACGATCAGCGCCGCCAGCTTTGCACTGGTGGCAAACAGCATCACCAGCGCGCCCAGCATCATCAGCAAGTTACGCAGGAACAGCGACAGTCCGAAGCCGATCACCTGTCGTATCTGCTCGGTGTCGTTGGTAAGCCGCGATGAAATCTCGCCGGTGCGCGCGGAATCAAAATATTCCGGCGACAAGGTCAGCACATGCGCGAACAGCGCGCGCCGCAGATCGGCAATGATGCGCTCGCCCATGCTCATCATCAGATAAAAACGCGCGAAGGTCGCGCACGCCAGCAGCGCCGCCACGCTCACCACCGCAGCCAATGCCAGATTGAGTAGATGCGGATCGCGGGTGCCGAATCCGGCGTCGATCACATAACGCAGGCCCTGGCCCAGCGCCAGCACGCAACCCGCGGCCACCAGCAGCGCAACCAGCGCCCCGGCGATGCGCCAACGATAGGGCAGCAGAAAGCGGCCCAGACGAGCAAGCTGCGCGATGTCGCCTTTGGGCGATGGCGTGATTGAGGGAGCTGCAGACACTGGGCTATCGTAGCATCCCGGCGCGGCGCCTTTAGTATTGGTCGAAGATACGCTGCAACTCGTCAAGATCCGCAGTGTGCGTCAACGCCAGCGACAGCAGCAGCGCGGCTTTCTGCGGCAACAGATTACCGGCGGCAAGCATGTTGGGCTCGTGGTAAGCGCTGTCGCGCACCACGCGGCCGTCGCCGACTCTGGCGCTGCGCACCACCACCGCGTGGCGTGCGGCGGCGATCTCCGCGCACTCCTGCGTGAGCGTGCCGATGGCGCCGGCGCCAATGCCGGCAATCACCAGTCCTTTGGCGCCCAGCCGGCAGGCCGCCTGCGCCATGCCCGGCTGTGTGCCGGCGTAAATGTAGAGCACCTCGACGCGCGGCATCTGTTGCACGCCGTCAAGCGTGAACTCGCTGTGCGTGGTGTGGCGTTGCAGCGGCGCGCGGTAATACACGACGCGGTCGGCATCGGCGTAGCCGAGCATGCCGACATCACGGCTGCGAAATGTGTGCACATGATAGGTGTTGGTTTTGGTGACATCACGCGCGGCATTGATTTCGCCGTTGGTCACCACCACCACGCCCTTGCCGCAGGTGTCGGGATGCGCGGCGACACGCACTGCGTCATACAAATTAAGCGGCGCGTCGGCGCTCAGCGCGGTGAACGGCCGCTGCGCGCCGGTCACCACCAGCGGCTTGGTGCTGCGCACGGTGAGCGTCAGAAAATACGCAGTCTCTTCGAGCACATTGGTACCCTGCACAAACACGATGCCATCCACCTCGGGGCGCTGCACGAGTTCGTTCATGCGCAGCGCGAGCCTGCGCATGTCATCGAGCGTCGCGACCTCGTGCGGATTGTTGGCGTCCACAGTGACATTCGCGATGCGTGCGATTTCCGGAATTGCCGCCAGCAACTCCGCGCCCGTCATGCGCGGGTGACCGCTGTTGCGGTAGTGATGAAAATCCATGCGATCTTTGCCGCGGCTGTGCAGCGTACCGGGCCCGATCAGCAAATGGATGCGTGGCAACGTGTTACTCGTCATAATTCGCCCTAAATTGTAAGTACTTGTTTTTATTCAATTATTTTTGATACCGACAAGCTCTGCGCACCCGCCGTCGGCAGAAACATCGACTTGCCGCCCGCGCCGCCGCCGACGATCACAATCAAATCCTCCGCAGCATTCACGATCGGCACCATCGAATGATCGTCGCTCCTGTCGACGAATTCCGGAAAGCGCGGCCCCTTCGATTTGCCGCGATTTTTGACCAACCCCCAGGGCTGGCGCGCAAGTTCGAACAGCGTCCGCTGGATGTCGCCCTTGCGCCAGCCGGCGGCCGACAAATGCTGCACATGTTCCAAACCCAGCACCAGCACCGGATGCCCCTGCGAGTAAAGATTGTTGACGCCGAGCGTGGCCATCGAAGAAGCAAACGTGCGCATGATTTCCATCGCATCGGTTTGAATGTTCTCGGTCATGCTGTGCGGCGCTTCGGCGTTGACCACGGTAACTACATTCTGCTCGCGCCGGAAACCGCGCTCGACATGCAGCGGTTCCCATGGATTCGCCGCTTCGTACTCGGCAATGCAGTAGGTGTATTTACCGGGATGCCCGGTCTGCGAGGCATCCACGCCCGGCCCCGCACCGCCGACGTTGACCAGCGTGAGCCGCAACGCGCGCCCGATGGTCGCGTTCGCGCGCCAGCCGGGGCCGAACAAACCGGTGCCGCAATTGATGCGCAGTTGCTGCACGATAGGCCCGTTGACGATAATCAGCGGTGCGCCCGCATGCGTGGTGGTCTGGCGGTGCGCGAGACCGTACGCCGGTTCGGATACCGCCTGCAACGCCGCCACCACCACCGGCAAGTACTCCGGCCTGCAGCCCGCCATTACCGCGTTGACCGCAATCTGCCGCAGCGTGGCACGGCCCATTTTCGGCGGCACCACGCTGATCAATTCATCCGCGTCACGCCCCGGCATGCCCGCGAGCATAGCCGCGACGCGTGCCTCAGTCGGCGGCACGATTGGCAAGCCGTCGGTCCAGCCCTGCGCGTAGAAATAGTCGTTGATGGCGTCGTAGGCGGCGTCAGTATCAACGGTTTGCGGAGGGTTAGCAGTCATCGTCAGTCAAGCCATCTGTGTTCATCTGTGGCAAAAAAGTTTTTCGCCCTTCATCGCGGCATCACCGCATCTGGCAACGGAAACGGATGCTCCAGCGCTTCGCGCGCCAGCACATCCGCCGCGGTCGTCAATGCATGCACACACCGCGCAGCGATAGCGGCGCCGCGTTGTTCGATCAATGCCGTGTCACGATCGCCCACCGGATGCGGCACCACCACAATCGGCAGCATCGGATGGCCGATGCCTTCGGCGGTGACCTGCGCCAGCGGCGCGAACGCCGTGCTCACCACCGTGACCGTGGGGATGCCCAGCGCTTCGAGTTCGGCCGCGTCACGCGCGGTCCACGGGGTTGAAGAGCCTCAGTGGCCGACACCGTTGATGACGGCGTCGCAGCCCGCCGCCATCTCTTTTGCGTAGGGCGAGGGTTTGCCCAGATAATCCTTGCGCCAGAATTTCACCTGCGCGCCATGCTCGCGTTGCAACACATCGGCGACGCCGCGCAGCACAATGTCAGCGAACTCCTTGCAGTTGTCGAGGATGCCGATGCGCGCGCCGCGCACGCTTTGCAGGCGCGGCGCCAGTGCGTGTGCCGCGGTTTCAATCGCGCCGGTCGGCACCAAAACAGCCACTCCACCGATAGTTCGTGTTGGCGATTGCGCCATGGGCGCCTCCCTTAAAATGGTATTCTCCGCGACTCGTATCGTAGCCCGACCGACCGCCGTACGCCAGTCTTCACAACGTAGCAAACTTCTTAACCTATGACTCTGACTTCACGCATCATTTTTTTCGGCGCCCTTTTCGCCGTCGCCGCCATCACGCAGGCGCAGACTTGGCCGACGCGGACCGTGCGCGTCATCGCGCCGTTTGCCGCGGGCGGCACCGCTGATCTGCTGGGACGCATCACCGCCGGCAAGCTCAGCGAGAGCCTCGGCCAGACGTTTATCGTCGAAAACCGCCCCGGCGCCGGCGGCGTGCTCGGCTCTGAACTCGTTGCGCGCAGCGCGCCCGACGGTTATACGCTGCTGGTGTCGGGCGTGGCTTCGCATGCGGTGGCGCCTGCGCTGACTGCCAAATTTCCGTTCGACCCGGTAAAAGACTTCGCCCATATCGCGCTGTTCGGCGGACCGCCGTCAGTGCTGGCAATACATCCGTCGCTGCCGGTGAAAGACCTGCGATCATTCATCGCATTCGCCAAGTCAAAACCGCGTGAACTGACTTACGGCTCGCCCGGAAACGGCACGCAGGGCCATCTGATCGCCGAGGTGTTTAAGCGCAGCGCCGGCATCGACATTCAACACATACCCTACAAAGGCGCGAGCATTGCAGTGATTGACGTGATGGCCGGGCACACCCACGCGATTTCCACCACACTCACCACCGCCGGCACGCAAATCCGCGCTGGACGGCTGCGCGCGCTGGCCATCAGTTCCGCGGCGCGGTTGCCGGATTATGACGTGCCCACCTACCGCGAAGCGGGTTTCCCTGACCTGGTCGCGAACATCTGGTTTTCGTTGTCGGGTCCGGCGGCGTTGCCGCTGGATATCGTCAACCGCCTGAACAGCGAAGTGCGCCGCGTGCTGCAACTGCCGGACGTGCGCGCGCGATTGCGCCCCGAAGGCATCGAGCCCGGCACGATGGATGCCAAAGCGTTCACGGAATTTGTAGCGGCTGAAGTGAAACGCTGGGCGCCGGTGGTTAAGGCGTCGGGCGCGAGGGCCGACTGAATGTTCGTGGGGCGTGAGGCGTTAGACGTAAGGTGGCTATTGGGTAGTCCAATCGAATGCAAATTTAGTAGGGTGGGCAAAGCGCAGCGTGCCCACGAGCCGTGCGTAACGACGCCTACACTTTGGCGATTTTTCCGACATGAAAATACTGCGCCACGAACAACTCTTTTTCGCGTGGGCACAAAAGACGTGCCCACCCTTGCGGGCGCTGTCGACCCATTGCCGACCGTCGACCTCCGTGAAAAGCTGACATTCCCGTAGCGCTACTGTGATTCACAATCGACCCATTCGAACCCTGGTATGAAAGTAAGTGTAGCGCCTGATCGCATCGCGCAGCCTATCTTCCGGCCGGGGATGGTTTGCGGTAGAGCCATAAGTCTCTGATCCTGTGAATATTTATTCGCACTGTGCAGCCTATCTCCAATGATTACTGCAAACAATGCCGCACACACAAGACCAACTAAGGTTAAGACAATACAAATAGTCCAAAAATAAAATGAGTGACTGACTTCCGTTTCCGTGGTGGCGCTGATACACTGCAATTCGGAAGTTCAATTTTCGTTAGCCGTCACGGGATCACCATGGCACTGACCGGTGCGGACGCAGGAACCGAGAAAGACACAACTGGCATATTCCCGCCACCGCCAGTCCCGGGCGGAGAATTGCTGGTGCCGATCACCTCCTGGCCTGAGATGCACCTGGAGACTCAGACAACGAAGGTCGAGTTCGAGCTGTTTTGGTATGACAGCGTTACAGACGGGGTGGCGTATTTCTTCCGATGGCTAGGCGAGCCGCGTTCTACTGTGCTGGTCGTTTGGAATGACGAAGGGCCGACGCATATCGAATGTCGCAAGATCGGAGATGTACTTGTCTCTGCTCAGGAATCCGCGAGTATCACGGCAGAAGTTACAGTCGCCTTTCGTGCCGCTGGCTATTGGCGCCACTTGGCAGACCACTAAGTCCAGCCGGGCATCCGCGTACTTTTTCGAGGACGGAATGAATTCAGAGAAACCTGAGAGGCCACGGAGATCACCCACATCGGGTGCGCTCGTTTACCGGGATTACAGGGACAACTTCGTCATTTGGCCTGGCCGGGAAGCTGCGCTTGACGAGTTTGTAAAGCAAACTTACGCAGGACTAGGCCAACACAAGCTACGTCATACGAGAAGCTCCAACAGCGAAGATGCACTTACGTGGTCTTGCTTCGATACGCTGGGGTGCCTTTCAGGGCAGGCACGAGCCGATGCTCTGGAACGTCTCTGGGCAATTGCGTTCAACGAAAGGCAAATCCCGCAGGGGTTGCTTAACAGCAAGATATGGGTCGGTAAGCAGTACGGCGAGAAAGGCGAGGAAACAGAGGTCGACGCCAGTATTGAGGGAGAAGGGTTGCTCGTTTTCATTGAAGCAAAGCTTTACTCACCGATTAGCTTAGCCGATGGCATCAAGAAGAAGCACGATCAAATTGCGCGCAAACTTAGAATAGGGGTAAAGCAAGCTCAGCGCTCGAAAAACGCTTTCTACTTAATCATTCTAGATATTGCGCCCAAAGAGATCCTTCTGGGCCTAAAACCCCGCAAGAGCGTTAAGGATCAGAATAGCAAGGCGCGCGGAGGATTCGCGGGCAAGTGGATGACTGCAGATTCCTTCAAGAATTACACTCAAGGATCGCGAAGCGGTGTTAACCCGTTGGATGCAATATTCGAGGGTATTGCAGGCGCAGACGTGAAATCCATTGCAAACAGTATGGGCTGGCTGACTTGGTCAGACGTTTACAAGATTGTCTTGCGGGGGGTTATTGCTTCATGCCGGGAAGGTTTATGACATGACGGCTAACAACACGGTTGAAAGGGACGCGCGCAAGAGCAGCGTGCGCCCCTCACCGTGAGCGTTAAGTGCTGCAGGAAATAGACTTTGAGCCCGACAATCTTCCGTGAAGACGGATTCCGGTTCTTTTTCTTCTCCCGCGAGGAATTGCGGATGCACGTGCACGTATATTGCGCCGATGGGGAGGCGAAGTTTTGGCTTGAACCTCGCATCGAACTGGCGCAGAATTACAGCCTGAACGACCGCCAGATTCGGGCGGCTGAAGCGTTGATCCGGAAACACGAAGATGAAATCCGCGATGCCTGGCACAAGCACTTTGGAAGTTGAGGTTACAAACGTCTCGCCCCATGGCTTCTGGCTTTTGCTCGAAGCCGAAGAGCTTTTCGTGCCGTTTTCGTCGTTTCCATGGTTCAAGGACGCGCCGATCGCAAAACTCGCGAACGTCGAACGTCCACAACCGCATCATCTGTACTGGCCCGACCTCGATATCGACTTGGCTGTCGAATCCATTCGCCATCCAGAGGCGTTTCCGCTGGTGGCGCACGTCCGCGCTTAACTGCGCAATCGACAGCAACACGAAGCAAGCGCTGGCCGCGCTTGCGGGCGCGCGTCATCGCAAACGTAGAAGGTCGGCTTTGCGGCATTAGGCTGGGTGGTCAACGCATCGAGTCCGGAGTTCGAGGTGTTGGAGGGCGACTGGACGGCTGCGTGGAATACGACGCTGTTTGATCTCACGAGTTACATCCAGGTTGGATTTTCGATACACTGAGAATGGCGACAACCCCTAAAGCCGAGCTCAGCCATGCCGATAATTAATATCGAAGACGTCCGCATAGAAGAATTTGAAACGGGCCGAACTTACCAGACCTTGGTGGGTGACGACGAAGGTTCTACGCCGGTTCGCATCGGCATCCAGACTTCTCCGCCCGGTTATTCTACCGGCACACATTCGCACCCCTATATGGAAATCATTACCGTGATCGAAGGCACGGGCGAAGCGTGGATCGAGGGCGAGGGAGACGGGATTTCCATTG
>CAMBCF010000105.1 GCA_945864585.1 Bordetella parapertussis
ATGGCTTTCGTGATGTTGACAACAGTGGCTGCTCGACAATTGTTGATGCCAGCGATCAACCGTGCCACTGATTTGGGCTATAGAAAACGCTTTCTGTGGTTACACGGCTTTTCTGTTCTTCTTACGTTGGGGCACATTGTTCTGGCAGCCGTGGTTTTGGTTCGCACTGGTTAGTGACAACCCATCGATATCGAAGCAAAGGCAATGGCTCAAGGTCGTATCAAGCGGCTACGCTCGCGCGATGTTCGAAGAAGCACTCGTACGCATAGACGAGAGCGCCGAGCCCTCCGTGAACAGTGACTTGGGATAGGGAGCACCAGACCATGACAACGCACAACCCTGACAACGAACGGATCAAGCGCCGCTACTTCGCCTATGTGAAGGAAGCCAAGCGCTACAGCGAGCCAACGGTGGACGCGGTCGCGAAGGCTTTGGCGCGATTCGAGGCGGATACCGAATACCGTGACTTCAAGGCGTTTCACTTCGAGCAGGCCATCGCGTTCAAGAGGCATCTGGCCGAGCAAATGGGGCAGCGGTCCGGGCAGAAGCTCAACAAGGCAACACTGAATGCCACCCTCGCGCACGTCAAGCGGTTGTTTCACTGGCTCGCCGGGCAACCGGGCTACAAGTCGCGCCTGCAGTATTCCGACGCCGACTATTTCAACCTGTCCGAAAAGGATGTGCGCATTGCAACGGCTAGGCGGGAGCAGCATTGCTTCGATGAAGCTGAAACATGTCAATCTCGTCGCGGGCTGCGTCGATCAAGATGCTCGCGAAGTCCAGACCAAGTTCAGCAAAACCTTCACCACCTACTTTTTTCCGGTGGGGGATGAGATTCTGCGAATCGTAGCGGAGTGGGTGGCGTTTCTCCGGAAGGAGTTGCTTTGGGGCAATGACGATCCGCTCTTCCCGGCGACGCGCATTGAGCTGGGGCCGTTACGCCAGTTTGAAGCGGTCGGGCTGGAACGGGCTCACTGGAGCAGTGCCGCGCGAATCCGCACGATCTTTCGCGACGCCTTCGCCAGCGCCGGCCTGCCGTATTTCAACCCGCACAGCTTTAGAAACACGCTTGTCCGGCTCGGTCAGGCTGTCTGCCAGACGCCTGAGGAGTTCAAGGCGTGGAACCAGAACCTTGGGCATGACAAGGTTCTGACGACCTTTCTGAGCTATGGCCAGGTTGAGAGTCCTCGGCAGGGGGAGATCATTCGAGGTCTGGCGACACCGCAACTCGCCGTGCATGCGGATGTCCCGGAAATTGCGAAAGCGGTAGTCCGCGAGATGCGCGATTCCGGAGTGGGAACGCTAGTAAAATAAGTTGAAGGTGATAAACCATGCGAGCCAGTAACTGACCGGAGACCGCGGTTGCGGGCGCGGCGGAGGGGGATAGCGAAGATCGGTTGGCGGTAGCTTTGGCGGTAACTGTATTGTGTTATCCGTCTGTAGCCCCGCAATGTGAATCTCACACTCGCGGCTAAATAAATCCGGTAATGTTTATTTGAAGAACAAATTAGCCCTGAGATGGGCTGCCGGGTTTATGGTTTTAGGCTGGAGAACAGGCTAAAATCGTTGCGCATACTTATCGCGAGGGCCTCATGAAGCAAGGGATGATCGGCGGGATGCTGTTGTTGTTGAGCGCGATGGTCGGAGTGGGACCCGGCTACTGCGCGCGTGGTGTGCTGCGGCCTGTCGACGCGCGGTGTTGCGGTTTACAACGGCAAGGTTTTTGTCGGCACTATCGACGCGCATCTGAAAGCGCTCGATGCAAAAACCGGCAAGGAAATCTGGAAAGTCAAACTCGCCGAGTGGAAAGAAGGTTATTCGATCACTTCCGCGCCCACGGTTGCCAACGGCGTGTTGATGCAGGGCATGGCGGGCGGCGAATTCGGCGTGCGCGGTTTTGTTGACGGTTACGATCCGGATACCGGCACACGAATTTATCGCCGCCACACCACGGCGAATCCTGATGAAAAAGGCGGTGAAACCTGGCCGCCGGGCGATGCCTACCTTAAAGGCGGCGCTTCGACGTGGATGACCGGCTCGTACGATCCCGAACTGGATCTGGTGTACTGGGGCACCGGCAACGGCGGACCGTGGGATCCCAACGCGCGCAGCCCCGGCGACAATCTTTGGATGGGTTCGGTGATTGCGATGCGCCCCAAGTCCGGCGAAATCGTTTGGCATTACCAGTGGACGCCCTCCGAGCCGTTTGACTACGATGGCATCAATGAAAACGTGCTCGCCGATATCCGCATCGATGGCGTGATGCGCAAAGTATTGCTGCACGCCGATCGCAATGGCTTTTTGTATGTGCTCGACCGCGCCAATGGCAAACTCATTGCCGCCAATGCGTTTGTCAAACAGAACTGGGCCGACCGCATCGATCTAGCCACCGGCCGTCCGATGTTCTCGGATGTGTCAAGACGCCTGCGCGCCGGCGAAAAAGTGGAACTGTGGCCGCGCACCACCGGCGGCAAGAACTGGCCGCCGATGGCGTTTAACCCGCGCACCGGGCTGCTGTATTTCACCCGGCTCGACGAAAGCATGATGCTTCAATACAACCCCAAGCTGCTCGACTATAAGCCGGGCCAGCGCTATACCGGCGCGGAAACCTCGCGTGTGCCGCTGCCGCCGGGCGTGCCCTTCGGTTATTACAACGCGATTGAGCCCTTGACCGGCAAGCCGAAATGGCAGATACCGCTGCACGATGCGGACATTGGCATGTATGCGGGCACGCTTGCCACCTCGGGCGGACTGCTGTTTACCGGCAAACAGACCGGCGAGTTCATCGCGATGGATGAAGACGGCGGCAAGGTATTGTGGAAGTTCCAGACCGGCTTCGCGGTAAACGCGTAGCCTGTTACCTACACCCACAAGGGCGTGCAGTATGTGTCGGTATTGTCAGGAATCGCCGGCGGCACGTCGGTACGACTCAGAGCCGAAAACATCCAGCGCGGCGGCTCGGTGTGGACATTTGCGCTGATGCCGGATTGAAGTGGTAGACTAATTGACAGTGACAACGTTGTCAAAATGCTAGACAATAATGAGCTGCACAACATTCAAGGAAGCGATATGAGCGAAATGAGTTTTGAAGCGCCGCAAACGCTGGCGGCGGCGGTTGCCCTGCTCGCGGGCGCGAACGGAGTGGCGAGAGTGCTGGCAGGCGGTACCGACCTGCTGATACAGATGCGTGGCGGCCGTGTTGAACCCGAACTGCTGGTCGATATCAAGGGCATCCCCGAGATGACGTCGATAACTGCCGAAAATGGCGGCTATCGTTTCGGTGCGGCTGTTACCGCCATGGAAATGGCCGAGCACAAGGCCTTCGCGAAGGCATGGCCCGGACTGACCGAAGCAGCCATGCTGATTGGTTCGTATCAGATCAAGGGGCGCGCGACGGTGGGCGGCAATCTGTGCAATGCCTCGCCCGCGGCCGACAGCGTTCCCGCGCTGATCGCTGCAAGTGCAATCGCCAGCATCGTGGGGCCGAAGGGCAGACGCGAGGCTGCGGTCGAGGACATCGCCACCGGACCGGGCAAGAATTCACTGGCCAAGGGCGAGATCGTGGTCTCCTTCCTGCTGCCGCCGCGAGCGGTGCAAGCGAGTGATGCCTATCTGCGCTTCATACCGCGCACCGAGATGGATATTGCCGTGGTAGGTGCAGGCATCAATCTCACACTGGATGCAAAAGGTGTGTGCAGCCACGCCCGGGTGGTGCTCGGAGCGGTCGCCGAGCGCGCCTTGCTGGTGCAGGCGGCAGCGGAAGCGCTGATAGGCACCACCGTCGATGCTGCTGCGCTTGAGCGCATGGGTGCGGCGGCCAGTGCGGCGTGCAGGCCCATCGACGACAAACGCGGCACCAAGGTCTATCGCATCAAGGTTGCAGGGGTAATGGCGCGGCGCGCCGCCACCATAGCGCTCGACAGAGCACGGAGGATGAACTAATGGCCAAGCAGCATGTGACAACCACGCTCAACGGCAATGCGGTTGAGTTTCTTTGCGAATCGCGCCAGACACTACTCGAAGTGCTGCGCGACGAACTGCATCTCACCGGCACCAAGGAAGGGTGCGGCACCGGCGACTGCGGCACGTGTACCGTCAATGTCGATGGGCGCATGATGTGCTCGTGCCTTTTCCTCGGCGCGGAGGCGCAGGGCAAGTCGATCACCACGGTCGAAGGCATCGCCAACGGCGAGAAACTGCATGTGTTGCAGCGTAAATTCCTGGAGCACGCGGCGCTGCAGTGCGGCATCTGCACACCGGGCATGCTGGTCGCGGCGAAGACCTTGCTCGATCACAACACCAGCCCGACCGAGGAAGAAGTGCGCTACTGGCTGGCGGGCAATCTGTGCCGCTGCACGGGGTATAACCAGATCATCGAGGCGGTGCTGGATGCTGCCAAGGAAATACGGGGGAATTAATCATGAGCGCAGTCGTAACGGAAAAAAAACTTAAAGTCGTCGGCACCCGCCCGGATCGTCCTGATGGCGTGCCCAAGCTCACGGGAACGGCGCAATTCGGCGCGGATTTTTCGCTGCCGGGAATGCTGTGGGGCAAAATCCTGCGCTCGCCGCATGCGCACGCGCGGATCCGCAAGATCGACGCCACCAAAGCGCTGGCGCTGCCAGGCGTAAAGGCGGTGATTACCGGCGCGGACCTGCCCGATCAGAAGTTTGAGTATGTCGGCCCGGAGCGTGTCGCGGTAAATTTCTGGCACATGACGCGTAACATCTTTGCGCGCGAGAAGGTGCTCTACGAGGGCCACGCGCTTGCCGCCGTCGCCGCCACTACTCCGGCCATCGCCGCCGAGGCGCTAAAACTGATAGCGGTAGATTACGAAGTGCTGCCGCATGTGATCGATGTCGATGAAGCTATGAAGCCCGATGCGCCGCTGTTGTTTGAAGACATGATTACGCGCGGTATCGAACCGCCGCCCGCCAAGCCGTCCAATATTTCCAAGCGGCTGGGGTTCAAGATGGGCGACCCGGATGCGGGTTTTGCCGCGGCCGATGAAATCGTCGAAGCGAGTTTCAAAACCGCGCCGGTACATCAAGGCTACATTGAGCCGCAATCCTGCCTCGCGCGCTGCGATGCGGACGGTCAGGCGGAACTGTGGTCGTCAAGTCAGGGCCACTTCGTGGTGCGCACCATGACGGTGAAGCTGCTCGGCATGAAAACCGGCGATCTGCGGGTGCATCCCGCCGAAATCGGCGGCGCTTTCGGCGGTAAGACCGTGGTCTATGTCGAGCCGGTGGCGGTCGCGCTCTCTCGCAAGACCGGCCACCCGGTCAAAATTATGATGACCCGCGAAGATGTGTTCAAGGCCACCGGACCGACTTCCGGCGCATCGATGACCATCAAGATCGGCGTCATGCGCGACGGCAAGATCGTTGCGGCACATGGTCTGTTCAAGTATCAGGCGGGTGCGTTTCCCGGCTCTCCGGTGATGAACGGCTGCATGTGCGGTTTCGCGCCGTATGACATAGCGAACGTGGAAACCGTGGGCTACGACGTGGTGTGCAATCGCCCGAAAACCGTGGCCTATCGCGCGCCAGGTTCACCGATCTCGGCCTATGCTTGCGAAAGCACGATGGATCTGGCCGCACGGAAAATTGGCATGGACCCGTTGCAATTCCGGCTGAAGAATATTGCCAAGCCGGGCACACCAACGGTTTTTGGCACCAAGCTCCAGCACGCCGGTTTTGCCGAGACCTTGCAGGCACTGCAGAAACATCCCGGCTACACCAAGCCGCTGGGCAAGAATCAGGGGCGCGGCCTGGCCGTGGGTTACTGGTTTAATGGCGGTGGCGAATCGAGTGCAACCGTGCATGTCAACGAAGACGGCACGGTGGTGGTTGCCACCGGCAGTCCGGACATCGGCGGCTCACGCGCGTCCACCGCGCAGATGGCAGCCGAAACACTGGGCATCGAATATGACCGTGTGCGGCCGATCATCGCCGACACCAACTCGGTGGGCTACACCCAAGCCACCGGCGGCTCTCGCGTCACCTTTGCCACCGGCATGACCGTAATCAACGCCTGCAACAAAATCATCGACGAAATGTGCGGGCGCGTGGCGAAGCTGTGGAAGATCGATCGCGCCGACGTGATCTGGGAAGACGGCTGCGCCCGGCCCGCGGGCAAACACGCGGGTGAGTTCGAAGCGATGCCCTTAAAGGCCATTGCCGCCAAGCGCACCGCCACCGGTGGGCCGATTACCGCGTCGGCGTCGATCAACGCGGAAGGCCAGGCGCCTGGATTTTCCGCGCAGTTTTGCGACGTAGAGGTCGATCCCGAAACGGGCCACGTCAAGATTCTGCGTTACGTGGCCGCGCAGGATGTCGGCCGTGCCATTCACCCCAGCTATTGCGAAGGGCAAATCCACGGTGGCGTAGTGCAGGGAATCGGCTGGGCATTGAACGAAGAGTACATTTACGACAAGGCCGGCCGTCTTGAGAACGCGGGATTTTTGGACTATCGCATGCCGGTCGCATCCGATGTACCGATGATTGAATCGATACTGGTCGAGGTGCCGAACCCGAAGCACCCGTACGGGGTGAAGGGTGTGGCTGAAGCCAACATCGTGCCGCCGATGGCGGCTATTGCCAATGCCATTCACAGCGCCACCGGCCGCCGCATGACTGAGCTGCCGATGTCGCCGCCCAAGGTGCTCGCCGCTCTCGACGCGGCCTGAGCGCGTAGGGCGCAATGCTTCGCTTCAAGTGTTCCCTTGTCCCATTGCGCCGGCTGCTGAAAGAAGCGCGCAGGGCGCAATGCAATCGCGCCCTGCGCGGTCTGCTGAAAAGTCCGAGCACGGGGGGCGATACCGATGAGCGCAGCAAAAACGTTACGTAATTTGCTGGCCGGCAACCGCGCATTGATCGCACCAGCTGTGTTCAATCCGCTGTCGGCGAAGCTCGCCGAAGCTGCGGGCTTCGAAGTGTTGTATCTCGGCGGCGGCACCATGGGTTATCTCAACTGCTGCCTCGAAGCCAATCTCAACATCACGCAATTGTGCCAGGCGGGCATTGACATCCGTTCTGCGTGCAGCCTGCCGCTGATCCTCGATGGCGCGGCCGGCTTTGGCGATCCGATGCATATGCACCACACCATCGGCATGTCCGAGGCGGCGGGTTTTGCCGCCATCGAAATCGAGGATCAGATACTCCCCAAGCGCGCGCATCATCACGTCGGCATTGAACACATGGTGCCGCTGGAATTGATGGCGGCCAAGGTGCGCGAGGCGGCGCGCGCGCGGCGCGATCCGGATTTCGTCATCATCGCGCGCACTAATGGCATACGCGGACCCGGCGGTATGGACGATGCGATCCAGCGTGCGCGCGCTTACCGCGAGGCCGGCGCCGACATGCTGTATCTGAGCGTGCGCAACGCCGAGGATGCACGCCGCATCGCGCGCGAGTTGCCGCCGCCCTTTATGTTCGGCCTGCCCGGGCATGGTGCACAAGGCGCGGGCCTGCCGCTCACCGAACTGGGCGCGCTCGGCTACCGTATCCTCGCCAGTTCGATTTCGGCGTGGGCGTTTCACCGCGCGTTAAAGCAAAGCTACGAATGCCTCGCGCGCGGCGAACCCGATCCGCTGATGGCGGGCACCAGCCACAAGGCCGAGCAGGATGCCGTGCATGAGAGCATAGGCATGGAGCGCCTGCTGGCGGTGGAGCGCGACACCGTCGAGAAGTAACAAAGCCTAATACCCTCGCAGTTGAGCTTTGAGCAGGCGGCAACGTTGCCCTGTGCCGCATTCGCGGCGTGGAACGCAGCGTTGGCGAAAGGCGCGCTGCAACCCGGGCACACATTGGTCACGCTCAGTACTGGCGGCGTATCGTTGTTTGCAGCGCAGTTTGCGTTGATGGCCGGGGCACATGTCATCGCCACCACCGGCAACGACGACAAGGCCGCGCGCCTGCATGCGTTGGGGATCGCCGACGTCATCAACTACCGCACGCAGCAGGATTGGGGCGCACGCCTACGCGAACTTACCGGCGGGCGCGGCGCCGACCTGGTGGTGGAAGTGGGCGGCCCGGGATCACTGGCGCAATCGATTGCCGCGCTTCGCCACTGCGGTCACATCAGCGTGGTCGGTAACCTCGCGGGCAAAGCGCTGATCGATCCCGGCGCGCTGTTCGCCAAGCGTGCCTCGATGTGCGGCATTCAGGTGGGCAGCCGCGATATGTTCGAAGCCATGAACCGTGCCATCGACGTGGCACAACTCAAGCCAGTAATCGACCGCGTGTTTGACTTCGGTGATGCCCGCGTAGCCTACGAGTAACTCGCTACCGGCAAGCACTTTGGCAAAGTAGTCATCCGCCTGACTTAAAATGGGGTCAGAGTATAATTATCTATAAAACCTAAGTAAAAACAATAGGTTACACTAGAAACAGTGCAGTCCCTCGCGCCGTATGGCTGCTTTGAAAATCGCATTCTGCGCAATGGGGCAAGGGAACACTTGAAGCGAAGCATTGCGCCCTTCTACGTGCTGGTTTTTCTGATTTCATTCTGCCGCGCGAAATCCCCGTCCTCCCCGACATTCGGCATGGTGGCAAGCACGGCGGCGAAGCTGCGTTTTCTGGGACGGCGCAAAGAGGCTGCCAGAATCTCACGGTGTTCAGCCTCGGCGCTACGGCCATGAAGCGCCGCACGTTCGCGCAGCGCCTGGACTAAAGCCTCGTCAATACCGCGTACAAATAAATTTGCCATCGCTTTGAATAGACTCAAATCGTAAATACTATCAATGTAGCAGGTCAAGTTAGCATTTGACTGTCAACAATCAACAGACTCTCACCGGGATCAAGATCAAATGTGCGCAACCGTTCGCCACCGCTGCGAATGAGCCTCGCAACCAGATTCGTACCCACATTGCCAACGGATAGCCGTTCTCCCGAGCATAGTCCCACACGGCGATATCTGCGGCGCCACGCATTCCCAGAAACTCAATATGGGTGCAGCCGGGAAAGTCAGCGGCGAGCAGTTCTACGAGTCGCGCGCTGAGATTTTCGTCAAACAGCAGCTTCAACGGTTCGTTGACGCGGCGAGTTTGCGTTCGCGGTCGGCCGCGAATTCGAGAGCCGCGCGCACGTCTTCTCGACTGAGCGCCGGGAAGTCTTGAAGAATCTGAGACTCCGACATGCCTCCGGCCAGATACTCCAGGATATCGTACACGGTGATACGCGTACCGCGTATACAGGGTTTCCCGCTGCGGATGCCCGGTGCAATCTCAATTCGGCCATGGTAGTTCATCCCGTGATCTTACTGCCAGACTGGAGGCAACTCAAGCGCCCACCGCAGTGCTGTTCGAATCATGGATGGACAAACCGTTCAAACTTTCCCCAGCGCCCGAAACACCCGTTCCGGCGTGAACGGCTGCGCGGTAACCCGCGCGTTGAACGGCAGCAGCGCATCGTTGATGGCATTCATGATTGCGCCCGGTGCGCCGGCGGTGCCAGCTTCGCCAGCGCCCTTGGCGCCGAGCGCCGACGTTTTGGTTGGCGTGACCACGTGGCCGGACTGCAGGATGGCGCTCGCGACATCCAGAATGTTCGCGCGCAGTACTTTGCCCGATTGCAGCACGGCCTCACCGCCGATGCCCGCGCCGCGTGAGGCCCAGGTGCCGCCGCCGTAAGGTGTGATGGCAGTGTCGCCGGTGATCACGCGCACCCGATCCACCCTCACGCCCACCGCGTCCGCCGCGATCTGCGCGAAGATGCCTTCGGTACCCTGACCTTGTTTGGTGACGCTCACCAGACAGGTCACCATGCCCGTGGGCTCGAGTCGCAGCGTTGCGCCTTCCAGCGACGATATACGCGCACCACCCACGCCGTAAAACGCGGGCGAGGGGTTGGTCACTTCGATCATTGCGGCGAGGCCGATGCCGCGATACACGCCGCGCCTGCGCCATTCGGCCTGCTCTCTACGCAAATCGGAATAAACTATTAAAAACAATAGCTTATCAAGACACTACTGGTGCGACAACTTTTCCATCTTCATGCCCGAGGCCGAGGTGTGCGGATAAGCTTCGTCGGGCACCTAATTGCGGCGGCGGAATTCCGCCGGGTCGATGCCAAGCTTGTTGGCCGCGAGATCGACGATGCCCTCGGTGATCGCCACGGCAATTGGATGGCCCACCGTGCGGTATTGGCAGGTAACGTTTTTGTTGGTGAACACCACGTTGAGTTTTGCGCGGTACTGCTGGTGCTTGTACGGCCCGCCGGTGAGGTTGACCACCTGATTGCCTTCGATGCCGCTGGTGCGCGGATACACCGAGTAGGGACCGATGGCGGTGAGATCATCGAGATCGAAAGCGAGAATTTCTCCGGCTTGGGTGCAGGCCAGCCGCAGCTTGATTTTGTGTTCGCGCGCGTGGATGTCGGATAGAAACGATTCCATGCGGTCGGCGATGGATGATCTGCGTGCCAGACAGAGAGGCCTCCATATCGGTGACGGCAGGTAGCGGCGCCCACTCGACTTCGATGGCTTCCAGCGCGTCTTCGGCCTGCGCGCGTGTCTGCGCGACTACCGCGGCGATGGCTTCGCCGATCAATCGCGATGGCGTGCTGCGTGGGCGACTTGATGCCTTGCAGGTGGCCGAGCACGGCGACCTACGGTTTGCAGTACTGCGCCAGCGTCGCGCCATCGACTGCCGCGATCACACCGGGCAGCGTGCGCGCCTTGGCGAGATCAAGCCTGACGATGCGCGCGTGCGCGTGCGGACTGCGAAAGAACACCACATGGGCGCGCCTGGGAAATCGCAGATCATCGGTATAGGTTCCGCGCCCTTGCAGCAGACGCTTGGCGTTGGCACGCGGGACGCTTTGCCCTGTGTATGGCGCGTTCATCAGCGGCTGTTGCGCGCAGCGAGTACGGTTTCTACGGCATCCACGATCGCCTGATAGCCGGTGCAGCGGCAGTAGTTGCCGGAGAGGTGCTCGCGAATTTGTTCGCGCGTGGCCTGCGGGTTGCGCCGCGCTAAATCCTGCACGGTGAGCAGCATGCCCGGCGTGCAGAAGCCGCATTGCAGCGCGTTGCGCTTGTGGAAGGCATCTTGCAGATCAGCAATTTCGCCGCTGTCGGACAGTCCTTCGATAGTTTCGACGTTGCGGCCCTCGGCTTGAACCGCCAGCAGCAGGCAGCCGCGCACAATTTTGCCGTCCACGCGCACCGTGCATGCGCCGCACACGCCGTGTTCGCAGCCGATGTGGGTGCCGGTCAAACCTATTTCCTCACGCAAAAAATCCACCAGATTCTGGCGTACAGGGATGCGGCGGGTGACGGCTTCGCCGTTGATGGTGAGCGTGGTTTCGAGAATGGTGTCCATGACGACTCTCAGGCGACGAGCTGTTTCATCGCGCGCGCAGTCAGCACGCGCGCGAGATGCAGTTTGGTGGCAGCGGATGAGTAGAGGTCGGCGATGGGTTCGAGTTCAGTGGCGAGAACGTCTTGCGCTTCCCTCAGCGAGGTTTCTGAAAAACCTTTAGAAACAAATACTTGTGATGTTTTTTCTGCGAGCACCGGTTTCTCGCTTGCACCGAGAAAGGTGAGCCGCAGAGTGGCGAGTGTGCCTTGAGTAATCTTCGCCAGCGCCACCACGCCGACAATGGCGTAGTCGCCGCGCCGCCGCGTCAGTTCCTGAAACGCGTGCCGATAGTCTGCACCCGGAATCGGAATCACTATTTCGGTCAGTACTTCGTTGGGTTTTATCGAGGTGGTGTAGAGCCCCTGAAAAAAATCGCGTGCCGTCACACGGCGCGTGTCGGACTTGCTTGCCAGCACGATTTGCGCGTCAAGCGTCACACAACAGGCCGGCCATTCAGCTGCCGGATCAGCCATCGCGAGACTGCCGCCGAAGGTACCCGAATTGCGTATTGCCGGATGCGCGATGTGCTGCACGGCGTCGGACAACAGCGGCAGGTGCTTGCGGATATCCGTCGAGTCGCCGATTTCCGTATGCGTGGTCAGCGCGCCGATATGCACGTGGCCGTCTCTTACGCGGATGCCTGCGTGATCATGCAGGCGGCTGATATCGATCAGCAGTTCCGGCGACGACAGCCGCATATTGAGCGCCGGCATCAGGCTCTGGCCGCCGGCGAGTATTTTCGCGGTGTCGCCGTGCTGTTCGAGCAGATCAAACACTTCGGGCAGATGGCGCGCTCGGACGTAGGCGAACGGCGGGGCTTTCATGCGAGCATCCTTATTTCACGCCATATTTAGCGCGGTAATGCTGCGCCAGCACGCGGCGGCTTTGCGCATTGAATGCCGCATTCGATGCAGGCGCGGCCGGATGCTTCTGATCGCGTTGATTTTTACGTGCAGCAGCCGATGGTTTGACGGGCTTGGTTTTCAAAAACGTTACTCCACCTTAATACCGGCAGCTTTGATGACCTTGCCCCATTTTACAAGGTCATTGCGGATCACCATGGCGAATTCGTCAGGCGTATTGCCTACCGGTTCCGCGCCATCGTTTAGCAGGCGCTCGCGAACATTGGTTTCCTGCAGCGCGCGTGTTACGGCGGTGTGCAGCCTCGCCACCACATCACGCGGGGTAGCCGCGGGTGCGAGCACGCCGTACCATTGCACTGCTTCATAGCCCGGCAGCGCGGCCTCGGCAATGGTCGGCACGTCGGGCAGGGCAACACTGCGTTTGGCGGCGCTAACGCCGAGCGCGCGCAGGCGCTTGGCGCGGATCATCGGCATCGCCTGCAGGGTGGTGGTGGTCATGGCCGCGACCTGTCCCGACAACAAATCGACCATCGCGCCGCCGCCGCCTTTGTAGGGCACGTGCACCATTTTGATTCCCGCCATGTTCAGAAACAGCGCCATGGTGAGGTGGATATTGCTGCCGACGCCCGCCGAGGCATAACTCAGTTGGTCGGGGTGGGCGCGCGCAAACGCGATCAGTTCCTTGACGGTTCTCACCGGCACCGAGGGATGCAGGACCAGCACATTGGACACCACCGCAACCTGCGACACCGGGGCGAAATCCTTCACTGCGTCGAACGGCATTTTGCGGTGGATGTGCGGGTTGATGGTAAGTGTGCTGATGCCCATCAGCAGCGTGTGCCCGTCGGGTGCGGCGCGCGCAACTGCTTCACCGCCAATCATCATCGCCGCGCCAGCGCGGTTTTCGATCACCACTTGTTGTCCCAGCATTTCGTTCATCTTCGGCGCGATCAGACGCGCGCTGATGTCGGTACCGCCGCCGGGCAGCGACGGTACCACCAAGCGTATCGCCCGATTGGGAAAGGGTTGCTGCGCGCTGGCCGGTAGCGTGCACACGGCCATCATGGCCGCGATGGCGGTCAGGCGAACCACTTGCAGTATTGATTCATGGAACGGCATGACTAAGCGTGGCGAACAAACTCAAATCCTCTCTCCCCCGTTTTCGGGGGAGAGCCTGCGCAAGCGGGCGAGGGGCCGGGTTAGGGTGAGGGGGAGCGCAAATCCAAAATGCGCAATGATACCTAAAGCAGCGTCACGCCGGATTCAATGATCTGCTTGCGGAATTTCTCGACTTCGGCCCTGATGAATTTTGAATACACTTCCGGCGCTTCGCCGCCGGGGGTGAATCCCAGCAGCAGCAGGCGCTCGCGCACCTCAGGCGTGTTCAGCGCATGCAGCATGCTTTGGTGTACGGCCTTGATCACCGCCGGCGGCGTACCGGTGGGCGCGAAAATGCCATTCCAGAATTCAAAGGCATAGCCGCTCACGCCGAGTTCGGCAATCGTGGGCAGGTTCGGCAGCAGCGCGACGCGCTTGACACTGGTGATGCCGAGTGCGCGCATGCGGCCGGAGTTAATGTGCTGCATGCTCGCCAGCGGCGTGAGCAGAGCGCAATCGATCTCACCGGACAACAGCGATATTTCGGTCGGCGAGCTGCCCTTGAAGTTGACGTTGTTCATGCTCATGCCGAGCAGTTTCCACAGCGCGTCACCGGCGAATTGACCGGTGGCGCCCGGAATGCCGACATTGGTTTTGCCCGGTTGTTTTTTGGCGAATGCGGCAAACTCCTGCAAGGTGTTCGCGGGCAACTTCGGATGGATCGCCACCACCAGTCCGGTAGTGCCCATCAGGCTGATCGGCTGAAAGTCGCGCAGGATGTCGTAAGGCAGCTTGCGATACAGCGTGGCGTTGATCGCATGTGTGCCGCTGTTGCCGACGCAGATGGTCAGGCCATCGGGTGCTGCGCGCGCGCACAATTCGGAGCCGACGATGCCGTTGTTGCTGGGCCGATTGTCCACCACAATGGTCTGACCCAGCGCCTCGCTCATTTTCGGCGCCAATAGGCGCATCTGCACGTCGGAGGGGCCGCCGGGCGGCGAGGCGACGATCGCGCGCATGGGGCGCTTCACCGTGATCTGCGCCTGCACCGTTGTGCCGATCAGCAACGACAGCGTCGCTGCGATCCCAGCAATCTGCTTGAGCCATGGATTCATAATGTGTGCCTGTCGTTGATGGAGAGCGACATAATGATAAACGACGAGTGAGTACAGATCAGGCGTTCGAACCTTCAATATGGCGAGCGACATTATGCTCGCACGCCGCGCAATTTCCGTGCAGCACGAGATCGCCGCCCTCCACTGTGCCCACCACGTTGATGATGGAGACGCCACCACGACAGTGTCCGCAATAAACGTTTGCGAGAATTTTCCGTTGCCTGTCGGTCGGAATCGCGTTCCAAAGCTTAGACGCTTGCGCAGACAGCCGTGGTAGTTGAACTATTGTCATCAATTAGTGCACGGTTATGACGCTTACGCTACCGCTAATGCGCACGCCGTCTTTCGGCACGTCGTGCATTGAACGGAAGGTTGGGTTTCATGCTGCCAGCGCCGACAGCACTGCTTTCGGTTGTCTTGATACAACATGCAACAACACACGATCGGGGCCATACGGTTCACGGTCGCCACGTTCCCAGTGGCGTAGCGTGCCAACGCTAATACCGAACGACGAGGCAAACTCAGTTTGAGTCATGCCCACCTTAGTACGAATAGCTTTTACATCTATAGCCTGAGGGTAGTGCTTACGCGCTCTAACTTGCTTGCCTTTGGCGTGTGCGATGGCCTCGGTGAGGCCGGCCTTGATACTCTTGAATGCTTTGCTCATGATTTGATTCCCGTGGCTTGAACCAGAGAAGTTTGACTAGCTTGGACAGTGCGTTTGCCCCTGCTTTAGTCAGATTGGCTTTTTTATTTTTGCCAAAGACGGTTAGCAGATACAAAGTAATGCGCTCGCTGCGGTAATAGTAGATGACACGGACTCCTCCGCTTTTGCCCATATCTTCACGAGCCCAACGTAACTTGCGAACGCCACCCGTGTCGGCAAGCAACACACCGGCAAAAGGATGCTCTGCCAGGTGATTAATGAGCGCTTGAATCTCTGTGCCGCGCAGCAAACCTGCGGCGTTGCGACTGAACTATGGCATCTCTGCGACGGTATGCATGTTCCGCAGTATAAGCCAATGGATTAGCATTCGCTAGTGAGAACACCATCATTATTTGAGTGCCAGCTAACGTTCCGGGTCAGGCGCGGCGCGCTTTGGCGCCGTCGCCTGCACCCGCTAGTTCGGTCGGCGACTTCCTTATGGCCTTCTCGATTTCTGTCCTTCGAGTCTGAAGCTCGTCCAGTCTCTTTTTCAGGTCGGCCATTTCCTTCTTGATCTTGCGCAACTCTGTCTGGTTCTTTCCGGTCGACAAACAATCCGCGCCAAGCTCTTCAGCAATGTACTGCTCGAGTTGACCAAACGCTCTGCCGTTAGGCGTCTTTTTTCGATTTGCTGCCTTGTATTCTGTTCCACATTCCTTGATAAGGAGACAACCGTTTCAATTTTCCACCTGTAGTCGCTTACTTGACGATCGACGTTCCCTTTCCGAGAACCTTCTTCACACTTTCGGCAGTCTTCAGTCGCTTGAAGAGAGTGCCTCCGGCTGGATCGTTCATCGCATACACATCATCCGAAATGTTGTAATACAGAATGAAACGCCGACTGGACTCTGACACCAACATGTACCTAACAGGATCGCGGGAGTCGCGAACGCGACGCTTCAGCTCTCTAAACCGCGCAGTCCTTTCATACCAGTTGGGAGAAAGTGCAGCAGGCGGTGGCCTACGTTGTGGAATGGGGACTGGCGCATCGGCAGTTGGGAGTGCTGCGGGCCATCGGCGTTGACGAGATCGCCTACGGCAAAGGCCACGATTATCTG
>CAMBCF010000106.1 GCA_945864585.1 Bordetella parapertussis
GCCATTGCTCACCTGTGAGGCCGTCGTGGCGGAGGCCCTTTATCTGCTGCGATCTTTGCGGCCGGCCCAGGAAAAGATACTGGAGTGGATTGAGGGCGGCGTGCTGGTGTGTCCGTTCGTTCTGGCGGATGAGGTTGCGCAGGTCAGAAGTCTATGGAGAAAGTATGCGGATGTGCCGATGTCGCTCGCCGACGCCTGCTTGGTGCGCATGAGCGAGAAGCACGACCACCATCATGTCAGTACACTGGATAGGGATTTTCCATCCTTAGTTAAGTACAGTCTAAATGCCCAAGGCGCCACGCCAGTTCGCGTTTAGTGGTACCAGCTCTTCCTTTTTCGACCACACCAAGCCATCGTCGTTCTCGACGCTGCTGTCCACTTTAGGCCATGACGATGCGCCCTTCCGGTAACGCGCAGAATAGACAGGGCTTGGCAGTTGGATCGGTCATGGGCGGCGTGCGATTATGTACATGGAGTCTGCCGCAAATCGCCCGGAGTGGTGGAAATCCTTGGGATCAATGCAACGTCGCCGTCCCATCCTTCATCAGCAATAAACGAAAATATCCGTCCCGGCAAACAGAGCCACCCTGAATCTCTAGCCGCAGCCACGCATCACGCGTTACGAAACGCCAATTGATGGGAGACCGTGTTTTCCTGTGTGGTCACGAACTCCAGCAGCGCCGCTCTGCCGCTTTCGGTGACCTTGCGTGCGCGCACAATCGCGGCCTTGATCTGCGCGGGGTCCGCGATACACTCCGACCAGCCACCCATGGCCTTTGCCATGTCCGCGTAGTTGCCCTGCAGGTCGCGGGTACGGAACAGGCCGTGCGATGTCTTCATGTGTTCGGTCTCGACCGCCATCGAGCTGTTGTTCAGGACTATGGTGAGGATGGGGATGCTCGAGCGCACCGCAGTTTCGAAGTCTAGGCCGGTCATGCCGAACGCCGCGTCGCCCATGAAGTTCACGCAGAATTTTTCCGGCGCGGCCAGTTTCGCGCCCATCATCAGGCCCAGCCCCGTGCCCAACTGGTGCGATTTGCCCCAGCCGATGTACGAGCGCGGTGCGCCTGCGCGATAGAACGGCATCATCTGGTAGCGCGGGCTGCCGGAATCGTGGGTGACGATGGCGGTGTCCGGGTCCACCACCTGCATGAAGTCAGAGATCACGCGGTACGGATTGATCGGCGTGTCGCGGCTGTTCAGCTTGGGCAGCCACTGCTGCAGCCAGGCCTCGCGCGTGCTGGCGATCTCGGCCCGCACTGCGGCGCCGTCGCGCGCTTTATTCCCCAGCAATTCCCGGCAGGCCTCAATGAATTGCCGCAGCACAAGTTTGGCGTCGCCGAGAATGGGAAAGTCGGCGTAGTACGCCTTGTTGTGATCTATGGTGTCAGCCGTATTGTGAATGATGACTTTGCCACCGGGAATATTGGTGGACATGCCGTGCTTCGACAGCGAGGACCCGGCCGCGAACACGAGGTCGGCTTCCTTGATGAAATGATAGGCCGCGCCGTTCATCGCACCGCCACCGGAGCTGCCCAGCGACAGCGCGTGCGATTCCGGGAACGCGCTCTTGCCCGCGAGCGTGGCGTACACGGGGATCTGCACCAGTTCAGCCAGCTCGATCAATTCCGCTGTCGCTTCGGCGTAGAGCACGCCCTGTCCTGCCTGAATGACAGGCCGCTTCGCCGCGAGCAGCGCTTTCGCAGCGGTCATTACCTCTTCGGGGTTGGCCTGCGCCCTGGCGATCTTCACCGGACGGTAGTTTTCCACCACCGCAGGATCCACTTCCATGTTGCCGACATCGACGGGGATTTCCACCAGCGCGGGGCCGGGCCTGCCCGAGCGCAACTGCGTGAAAGCCCTGCGCAGCGTATCGCCCACGCGCTGCGGTTGGTTGACCTGCTCCGCGAACTTGGTGATGGACTCGTAGGATTTGACCGACGAGAAGTTGGGAAAAACGCGGTCGCGATCAAGCGGATGGCCAAGCGGCAGCAGCAGTATAGGAACAGCATCAGAGTAAGCGGTGGCGACGCCTGCGTACGCGTTCTCCGCACCGGGGCCGTATTGCATTGCAAACACGCCAGGCGGTTGGCCGTTCCTGATGCGGCTCCAGCCGTCGGCAATGCCAAGGCCGACGCGCTCCTGCCGGCAGATGATGGGCTTGATCCCCGCCGCGGCGGCGGCCTCTATCACCGCGGTCGTCGGGAACGACGGCAGGATGTGGATATTCTCGCGCTTGAGTATTTGCGCAACGGCATCGATGGTTCGCATGGAACGCTCCTTTGTGCGGGCAGGGTCCAACCAGACGGGGAACAGCAGGTAGTGCCGCATGCTAACTTGCGCCCGCTGCCGGTTGCAAGAGGCGTCAACGGCACACAGGCTTTTCAGTGCACCTTTGATGACGGCGGCGCAAACCGCCAACCAGAAGGAGCAGCAACAGTTTGAGCGGCAGCGCCAGCAGCAGACGACCCAGCGTCAGACCGATAATAATAATCAGGTCAACCGCACCCTGCAGCAGCAGCGCAATCAGGCAACACGGCCCTACACGCCGCCGCCACCGCCACGATCCACCTCGTCGTCGAGTTCTTCTTCCTCGAGTAACAAGCGGCGCTGAACGCTGGTCCCGCCTGTCGCCCTTGGGGCATTGATCTCAACGCATCTCAATGAAACGCCCTCGCCCGCCTTGGCATGCGTATCTACACATCTCCAGTCAAGGCGCACGGCGTCGAGCCGGACTTTGACGGCGCCTGTGCCGGTGCGCCAGCTTCAAACAGGCAGCCCTGCGAATGCGCCGATCCACGCCCGGTGATCTCTCGCGCCAGCGCCCCAGCCGCAGCGCGGTGTCTGCCGTAATGCCACGCTGTTCATTCGCAATCTCGTTAACACGCGCCGCCGTCACGCCAAGGCGCTGCGCGAGCGCGTTGGCAGACAGACCGAGCGGCTTCATAAACGCCTCGCGCAGGATTTCACCGGGGTGGACAGGCAGTAACAGTTTCTTGGCCATGACGTTTTCCTTCAGTGATAATCTACGATTTCGACATTCTCGGCACCGTCGTTCCAGTAAAAGAAAACGCGGAATGGATCGTTCACGCGGATGCTATGCTGTCCGGCGCTATCGCCTTTCAGCGCTTCCAGCCGCTTGCCCGGCGGATGCCGCATATCTTCCAGTTTTTTGGCGGCTGCGGCCATTTCCGGCTTGCCGCGCGCCACCGCTTCAATATTAAGCCGGCTTGAGCCTTTGCTGCGAACCGCGTTCCAACCAGACTGCTCGCGCCGGAGCGGTTCTCTACGATCACCCGTTGTCCGACGCCTTCACTCATCTGCGCCGCGATTATCGCCATTTTGCCGTTGCAGCCTATCAGCGCGCTGGCTGGTGCAGCGTTCGCACACAGCGATTTAATTATAAGTAATTGTTTTTATTAGTTTTTTATGTAACTCCACCGTTACGCTGGTAACACTTTGTTGCACATCACCGGTAGGCCTTGCAGGTGCACCAGGCGTTTTTAGAACTGGGTCACCATTAAAGGAGAATGCCATGAACACGAATAAAACAATGACCATATTAGCCACTGCCACCTTGATTGCAGCGGCGTTTGCCGCCCATGCCGCCGATCCGCAATGGGAGCGTGGTGCACGCGGACAGCGCAATGGCAATACGCCGCCGGTGGCGAGCACCGCAGCGCTACCGCCCGCATTGGCGCATCGACCCGCTGTAGCGCACCCCGCGTTTCGTCACGCGCCGGCGCCGGTGGCAGACACACACCGCACGCTGCACAGGCCAGCGTTTACGCATCGTCCTGCTGCCATACTGCGCCCTGTGTCAACGCCGGTATACGCGTCACGGCCCTTCGTGGTGACGCGTCCGGTCTACGTGGAACGGCCGGTCTACTTTCCTGCGCCGGTTTACTACCCCGAGGCCGCGCCGGTGTATTACCCGGCGCCTGCGCCGGCGTATTACCCCGAGCCCGCGTACTATCCTGGGCCTGCGCCGGTGTATGCGCCCGAGCCGGCGTACTACCCTGAACCTGCTCCGGTGTATGCTCCCCGACCCGCAGCCGGGCCGAATGTGGCCGGTGCGGTAGGCGGTGCAGTGATCGGCGGCGTGATCGGTAACGTCGTCGGCGGCCAAATCGGACGGGGTTACGGCGGGCAAGGTGACGGGCGCGGCATAGCGACTGCCATCGGCGCCATCATCGGCGGGTTGATTGGCAGCGGCCTCTGATCCATCCGTGTGACGCGGGGGCAGCGCAAGCTGTCCCTTTGCGTTCAATAGTCGAAGAACACCGTTTCCTGCACCCCCTGCAAGTGCACATCCCATTGCAGCGCACCCTCCGCCGCTTTTGTGGCAATCAACGTCGCGCGCCGCGCCGCCGGCACCAGGCTTAACACCGGATCGGCGGCATTCGCCGCATCATCCGGAAAATAAATTCGCGTCGTCAAATGTTTGAGCAGCCCGCGCATGAATATCACCACCGTGATGTGCGGCGCCTGTTCCTTACCATCGGGGGCCGCGACCGGGCCGGGCTTGACGGTAGTCAGACGAAACCCGCCCTGGGTATCGGTCAGTACGCGACCGAAGCCTTTGAAATTTTCTTCCAGCAGTTTTTCCTGCGCGTCATCCGGGTGCGCGTACTTGCCGTACGAATTGGCCTGCCAGGTTTCAATCACCGCGTCAGTCACCGGCAGGCCGTCGCCATCAAAAATTTTTCCGGTGATGACGATACGCTCGCCCGCCACGCCTGCCGGTGCTATATCGGGCACGCACGCTTTTTCAAAGCCAATCGAGACAAACGGGCCGACGGTTTGCGCGGCGGTCAACAACAGACTCATCGCTTGTTCTCTTTCGTTTCCATGGGCGTCGCATCGCGGCCGCGCAGAATGATATCGAAGCGGTAAGCAATCGCATACTCAGGCTGGGTGTTCTCCCAATCAAAACCCGACACCAGTCGCTGGCGCGCCTTGTCGTCGGGCACACTGTTGTACATCGGATCGAATTCCAGCAACGGATCACCGGGAAAATACATCTGCGTCACCAGACGCTGCGCAAATCCGTGGCCAAACAACGAGAAGTGCAGATGCGCCGGCCGCCATGCGTTGTAATGGTTGCGCCAGGGATAAGCACCGGGCTTGACGGTCTTGAAGCGGTAGTGGCCCTGCGCATCGGTCACCGCACGGCCAAAGCCGGTGAAATTCGGATCGAGTGGCGCGTCGTGATTATCGACCAGGTGCCGATAACGGCCCGACGCATTGGCCTGCCACATTTCGACCAGCACACAAGGCAGCGGCCTGCCGTTTTCGTCGAGCACACGCCCCGACACGATCATGCGCTCGCCCAGCGGCTCTCCCGCGTGCTGCGCGGTGAGATCGTAATCGGGGGCGGCAACATCGCTCGCGGTGAACAGCGGGCCGGTGATCTCCGACAGCGTCTGCGGCATCTGCACCAGCGGCTGTGTCGGCGCGCGTTTGACCGTCGAACGATACGCCGGATACAAATAATCCGGCTGGGTGTTGAAATAGGATTTGCGGTAGGGGTTGACGTTGCTCATGCGGATTTGGTCAAGTATGCGAAAGTGGTTAAGGCGGCGGGGCTTAAGGCGGAGTAAGCGTTGTGATTGCAATAAAAACCAGCGTTTGAACCTTATTTTTGTAGGGTGGGCAAAACGCTTTTGTTTTGCCCACGCTGTCGAACGTGAACCGTACCGCGTGGGCACGAAAAGCGTGCCCACCCGCGACCGCGGCTCACTGCCAAGGCATCAGCGAAGCATGTATTACCCCCAGCACGCCCATGTTGCCCACCGACTTGATAGCCAGATCCACGTCCTTCAAGCCAAACCGGTGAGTGGTAATTTTCTCCAGCGGAAAACGCCTGGAGGCAATCTGCTGCAGCGCGAGTTCGCATGACTTGTAGCTGTGGCCGCGGGCGCTGTGCATGGTGATGAATTTCACGGTGAATTTTTCGAGCGGGAAATTCGGGAACGTCGCCAGTTCGCCCTGCGCCACCATGATGCCGCCCTTGCGCTTCAATGCGTCGATGGACAGGTGTATCGGTTTCGTGCCGGCACCGGCGGTGCAGTCGAGCGCGACATCGACGCCACGGTCGCGGGTGATTTCCATGATGCGTCCGAGCACGTTTTCCTCATCGACATTGATGACGTAATCGGCGCCGAGCGCTGTGGCCACTTCCAGGCGCGCGGCATCTTTGGAGGTGCCGGTGACGATGACCAGCGCGGCGCCCGCCTGTTTGCAGATCACCGTTTGCGACAAGCCCTGCTGTCCCGGCCCCTGGATCAGCACGCTGGAGTTGTAACCGACGCCGCCATCGAACAGCGACCATTCGACGCCGTTGGCCATGGGTGTAACCAGTCCCGCCAGTTCCGGCGTGACACCCTTGGGCACGTGATGCACCACGGCATTCCACGGCAGGAAAACATACTGCGCGAAGCCGCCCCACAAATGCGGCGCTTTTTCCGCCGAGGTATAGCCATAGCGGATGGCATCGGGATTGGTGCGCCAGTTGGTGTTCTCGCAATGCCGGTACTGCCCGGCATGGCACCACTCGCATTGACCGCACGACACATAGTGCTCAACAAACACCAGATCGCCTTCCTTGAAGCCCTTGCGGCGCGTGAACTCGCGCCCCGCCTTGGCGATAGTGCCGATGTTCTCGTGCCCCATGATGGTGGGCTTGTCGTTGGGCGGATGCGCGTAGAGCTTGACATCGGTGCCGCAGATGCCGGCGACCTCCATCTTCAGCAACGCGCTGTCGGCGGGTATATCCGGCATCGGATATTCGCGCACCTCGGTCTTGCTCGGGCCGACTCTTACCGCGGCGAGTACTTTTTCCATTTTCGTTTGCCTGGTTTAGATTTAAATCAAATGCTTTTTAGCCACAGATTTCACAGATTACACAGATCAAAACCAAAAGAGAATCTTATTAAATAGGTGTACGCAATTTTCGCGTCGCGCCCGTTTCAGGTGTTTGCTTTAATCTGTGTCATCAGTGAAATCTGTGGCAAAAGATTTTTTGCCGTTCTATCAGCGATACAACTCCGGATACTTCGCGCGCACCCTGGCCGCGAGTTCGGGTGAGCTTTCGCATACTTTGGGAAAGGTATCGATGAATTCGTACGGGCGGCAGGCGTCGATCACCATGCGCGAGTTGTAGAGTTTTGAATAGTCGGTCACCAGCGTATCGAGCCGTGATGACCAGCAGTGGTCAAGCACCGTGGTGCGCGACTTGGGGTCGCAGCGCGTGCCCATCGCCCAGATCACGTCGTGTATATCGGTGGGGTCGATGTCGTCATCCACCACCACGATCCAGCGGCTGATGTAGCCGACCGACGCCACCTGCGAGGCCACCAGCCCAACCTGCGTCGAATGCCCGAAGTAGCGCTGCTTCACCGACACCACGCAGAAGGTGCGTCCGGCGCCGGCCTGATGCAGCCACGCGCCGCGCACGTCGGGAATGCCCGCGCCTTCCAGCGCATCCAGCAGCGCCGCCGAACGCAAAAAGCAGCGCTCGAACAGATGCGAGTGCGGCGGCTTCTGGCTCGCCGCGCAGGTAAGTATCGGCTGGTTGCGGTGATAGATACGCTTGATGTGGATCAGCGGTTCTTCTTTCGCCTCGCCCGCGTAGTAGCCGTGCCATTCGCCGAACGGGCCTTCGAGTGTGGTCTCGTTCATCGAGATTTCGCCTTCGAGCACGATCTCCGAACGCGCGGGGAAAGGCAGTCCGGTGAGCTCGCCCTCGATCAATTCCATCGGCCGGTCCATGAGCCCGCCCGCCCACTCGTATTCGGGCATGGTGTCGGGCATGGTGTAACCCGCCGCGAGATAGGTAACCGGATCGCAGCCGACGATAATCACCACCGGACACGGCTTGCCGGCTTTCAGATACTTGTCGCGATGTATACGGCCCTGCTTACCGTTGGAAATGTACGAGGAACAGGTATTCGGCCCTTTTACCTGCACACGATAGGTGCCGACATTGATGCGCCCAGTGTCGGGATCGCGCGTCACCACGCCGCAGGCGGTGCCGATGTAGCGCCCGCCGTCGTCTTCATGGTGCACCGGCACCGGCAGCTTTAACATGTCGATGCCGCCATCGCGCACGATGTTCTCCAGCACCGGACCTTCTTTCACCATCTTGGGCGGAATGCGTTTGAAGGTTTTCTTGATTTGCTTGCGGAAATGATCGAGCATCTCCTTGCGGTTGTCCGACAGCGACGGCTCCATGCCGAGCACCAGCGACAGGCGATACGGCGAACCAAACATGCCGTAGGCGCAACGGAAGCCCTTAGGATAGTCGGGAATATCGTCGAACAACAGCATCGGCGATTTCTCGACTTTCTGGCGGTAGAGCACTTCGGTGACCGCGCCGAGTTCGCGATCCCAGTGCGCATTTTTTATGTGCGCGAGTTCGCCGCGCTGTTCGACCGCTTTGATGAATTCGCGCAGATCATTTTGAATGGTAGGTTCGGTGACGGCCATGAAATTCTCCGGTGAAAGGTCGCGGAATTATACCGGGCGCGCCGCGCTTGGATGGATTGTCGTGCTGCTGTACACTGCGCGGCGAAGAATCGGGGTGTTCTAATTGAATGCACTATCCACAATATTCGCGGCAATGGCGGCGCCCGCCTTGATCGCCTCGGCCGCCGCGCAGTCCTGGCCCGCGAAATCCGTAAGAATCATCGTGCCCTTCGCGCCGGGCGGCACTGCGGACACGCTCGGCCGTATCGTAGCCGCGAAGCTGAGCGAAATGCACGGCCAGTCCTTCGTGATCGAAAATCGCGGCGGCGCCGGTGGCTTGATCGGTGCTGAATTCGTAGCCAAAAGCGCGCCCGATGGTTACATACTCGGCGTCACCGGCCTGGGTCCGCTGCCGATTGCAACTTCAATTGTGGCGAAATCGCCTTACGACCCGGTAAAGGACTTCGCTCATATCGCGCTGTTTGGCGGGCCGCCTTCGGTACTCGCCGTGCATCCCTCCGTTCCCGTCAAGGACATCACACAGTTCATCACCCTCGCCAAATCACAGCCCGGCGCGATCAACTACGGCACCGCGGGCAACGGCAGCACCGGCCAGTTGCTGGCCGAATTGTTCAAGCTGAAATCCGGCGCACACATGCAACATATCGCCTACAAAGGCGCCAGCGGGGCGGTGGTCGATGTCATCGCCGGACATATACAGGCGGTCTCCACCACGCTCACCACCACCAGCGCCGCCATGCGCTCGCAGCGCGTGCGCGCGCTCGCTATCAGCTCGGCCCGGCGGCTGGCGGATTTCTCCGAGGTGCCTACGTTTGCCGAGTCGGGCTATCCGGAGCTGGTCGCCGCGGTGTGGTTTTCGCTCTCGGCGCCGCCTGCAACGCCGCCAGAAATCGTCAACCGCCTCAACGCCGACGTTCGGCGCATACTGCACCTGGCTGACGTGCGCGAACGGTTGCGTCCCGAGGGCATCGAAACCAATAATCTGGATCCCAGGGGCTTCACGGAATTTGTCGCCGCCGAAGTCCGGCGCTGGAGGCCGCTGGTGCGTGCCTCCGGCGCGCGCCACGACTGACAGGAGAAACCGAATGCTGACACAGGAACAAAACGATGCGTTAACCAAAACCGGCCCGGGTACGCTGATGGGCGATTTATTCCGCCGTTACTGGTTGCCCGCGCTGCACGATAGCGAGTTGCCGGAACCGGATTGCCCGCCGGTGCGCGTGAAACTGCTCGGCGAACGATTAGTGGCGTTTCGCGACACCCAAAACCGGCTGGGGCTGATCGACGAATTCTGCGCCCACCGCGGCGTGTCGCTGTGGTTCGGGCGCAATGAAGAATCGGGCCTGCGCTGTCCGTATCACGGCTGGAAATACGATATCACCGGCCAATGCACCGAACTGCCGTCGGAAGGCGAAGACGGCAGTGGGCCGATGTGCAAACGCATCCGGCTTAAATCGTATCCGTGCATCGAAGCCGGCGGCGTGATCTGGGCTTATATGGGTCCGCCGGAGTTGCAACCTGCGCCGCCCGCACTGGAGTGGACGCAGGTGTCGCCGCGCCAGCGTTATGCGTCCAAGCGCTTGCAGGAGTCAAACTACCTGCAGGCGATTGAAGGCGGCATCGATTCCTCGCACGTGAGTTTTCTGCATGGCGGCGCGCTGAAAACCGATCCGCTGTTCGTCGGCAGCAAAGGCAATGACTATAACGATCGCGATCGCATGCCTTTTTTTGAAGTCGCCGATTTCGCGGGCGGCCTGCTGATCGGCGCGCGCCGCAACGCTGAAGAGGATCAATACTACTGGCGCATCACGCCGTTCATCATGCCTTTTCACAGCATTATTCCGCCGCGCGCGGGCCATCCGCTCGGCGGGCATGTGTGGGTGCCGATCGACGACGAAAACTGCTGGGCGTGGAGCATCAACTATCACCCCAGGCGCGAGCTGAAAGAATCCGAATTGAACGCGATGAAAGAGGGCAAGGGCATTCATGTCAAATACGTGCCCGGCACATTTATTCCGCTCGCCAACAAGACCAACGATTACCTGATGGATCGCGCGGCGCAAAAAGCGGGCGTGCATTATTCCGGCATCGAAGGCATCGGTATGCAGGATGCGTCGTTGCAGGAGTCGATGGGTACGGTGCAGGACCGCACCAGGGAAAACCTCTGCCCGACGGACCGCGGCGTGGTGATGATGCGCCGCCTGTTGCAACAAAGCGCCGAGGACAACCGCGCCGGCAAGCCGCTGCCGGGGCTGGATCCGCAAGATCAGCATGTGCGCTCCTGTTCGTTGTTGCTGCCCAAGACGCAGGCATTCAAGGATCATGCGCGGCACGGGTTGTTTCCACCGCTGGGAACAGATCCTGTAACTGTTTGATTTTATTGAATATTTATTAATTTACTCGTTAACCCGTTCACTCGTTCACGGTTTTCAATCAATGCCCAAACTCCGCCTCGCCCTCTCCTGCTGGAACTACGACCGCGTGCGCGCGCTGGCCGATGGCCGTGTACAGCCTTCAGGCATTGAACTTAATTTTCTTGATCACATCGTCGAGGAAACTTTTTTTCGCATGCTGCGCTATCAGGAGTTTGATGTCGCGGAGTTGTCGCTGTCCTCGTATACGGTGTCGCTGTTTCGCGATCCGCAGCCGTTCATCGCGATTCCGGTATTTCCGTCGCGCATGTTCCGGCATTCCTGCACCTTCATTTCAGCAGCAAGCGGCATCCGCGAACCCAAAGACCTGATTGGCAAGAAAGTCGCATCGCCCGAATACCAGATGACCGCACCGGTGTGGAGCCGCGGCATCATGCAGGACGAGTACGGCGTGAAAATCAGCGACTGCGAATACTGGACGGGTGGCCAGGAAACACCGGGGCGCGATGAAAAACTCAAGCTTGATCTGCCGCCGCATATCAAACTCAATCCGATCCCTGCCGGCAAGACGCTGTCGCAGATGCTTGCCGCCGGTGAGATCGACGCGCTGCACAGCCCGCGCATGCCCTCGACGCTGCACTCACAGCCTGACAAAGTGAAACGGCTGTTCGAGGATTATGTCGATGTCGAGCGTGCATACTACCGTAAAACAAAGCTGTTTCCGATCATGCATACCATCGCCATCCGCCGCGAGGTGTACGAAAAAAACCGCTGGATCGCGATGGAGCTTTACAAGGCGTTCGCTGAAGCACAGCGCATTTGCTACGAAGAAATGTTCGAGACCGCCGCCCTGCGCAATATGCTGCCGTGGATGATCGCCGAGGTCGAATGGTTAAAGCGCAACATGGGCGACGACTGGTGGCCCTACGGTTTTGATGCGAACAGGCAAACGCTGGAAACGTTTTTGCGTTATCACCACGAGCAGGGTCTGTCGCGGCGGCGCCTGGAAGCCAGCGAGCTGTTTGCACCGGAGACGCTGGAAGCGTTCAAGATTTGATGCAGTGAAATTGGCGTTGCAGCAGTAGCTTCCGCCCGAACGATCTTGTATTCTTGCGCCTGACTTTGTTGTGCGGGCCGCAAACGATCAACCTGTTACATTGCATTTCAAGACAAGGAGCAGCCGATGCATGGATCACTGGAAACGCTGAGTGTGGAGGTCGACCTGTGCGCGCCGGGATGGGAGCGCATCGTCGACAGCAACCCGCCCATCGAAATCATCGCGCGCGACATCATCTTCGGCGAAGGCCCGGTATGGGATGCGCGCAGCAAGGCATTGTTTTTCACCGACATCATCGGCGACACCATCTGGCGCTGGAAGCCGGGGGTGGGACAGAGCGTGGTGTTGAACCCTTCGGTGAAAGCGAACGGACTGGCGCTCGACCTCGAACACCGGCTGGTGGTTGCCGGGTGGGGCGGACGCACTGTGTTCCGCCAGGAAAAAGATGGTTCGTGGAAGACGCTCGCCGATAAATGGCAGGGCAAGAAGCTGAACACGCCGAATGATATTGTGGTCACCTCGGATGGCGCGATCTGGTTTACCGATCCGCCGGGTGGCATGTACAACGTTGGTATGGTCGGCTCCGACGTACAACGCTATCTTGAAACGCAGCCCGTGTTCCGCATCGCGCCGGACGGCAGGACGCTCAGCGTGGTTACCGAAGACACGGTCTATCCCAACGGGCTTTGCTTTTCGCCCGACGAAAAGATTCTGTACGTGAACTGCAGCCGCGAACGGCTGATCCGCGCTTACGACGTAAAGGCGGACGGCACTGTCGGCAAAGCGCGCCTTTTCCACCAGTATACCGGCCCGGAACGCGGCGTACCCGACGGCATGAAGTGCGATGTCGCCGGCAACGTCTGGTGCACCGCGCCCGGTGGCATCTGGGTACACGATCCCTCGGGCAAACCCATCGTCCGCATCAAGACGCCGGGGCATCATGCCACCAACATCGCGTTTGGCGACGATGACTGGAAATCGCTGTACATCACCAATATCGGCTCGGTCACGCGCACGCGCGTGAATATCGCCGGCGTCCCGTCACGCTAAGCAAGAGAGGAGAACAAGATGACCTGGAATTTTGAACTCGTTGCCGGCCCGTTCAAGGGCCGTAGCGGCGGGCTGGCGTGGGATGGCAAGGGCATGCTGTGCAGTGCGGTCGCCGAGGAACGCGTGCTGCGCTTCGGCCCGGCGAGCGGCAAAGCGGAAAATTTCCGCCGCTGGACGGGCCGTGTCAACGGTCTGGCCGTGGCGAAAGATGGATCAGTTTTCGGCGCGCAGGAGGGCGGGCGGCGTGTCATTCAGTTTTTGAATGATGGCACTGCCACGCCGGTGACCGAGTTTCTCGAAGGTCTGCGCCACAACCAGCCCACCGATGTGGCGGTAGACAGCAAGGGGCGGGTGTGGATCGCCGATCCCTACAACGCGCAGGCGCCGTACGGTCCCCCCACCGCGCCGATGCTCGATCACGCATCAGTATTGCGCGCGGACCCTACCGGGCCTGGTAGCTGGCGCTTAAGCCGCATCACACACGACACCGCGGGGCCGCGCTCCGTGCTGTTATCGGCGGACGAAACAACCCTGTACGTGGCCGACGGCGACGCCGATCGCGGTGACGTGTGTCAACTACTGGCCTATCCGGTCAACTCACACGGCAGCGTCGGCCCGCAAAAGTCACTACTGAACTTTGCCTTTGGAGAGCGCGGCATCGAAGGCCTGTGTCTGGATAGCGATGGCAACATCATCGCATGCATGGGCTGGAAAAAAAGCGGCTGCGGCCCCGTGATTATTGTAGTCTCGCCCGGCGGCACCATACTGGAAACCCATCCCGCGCCTGCTGATCTGCCGATGCGCTGTGCGTTTGGTGATGCAGATTTGGGAAGTCTGTATGTGAGCGCTGGGGACGGCGGGTTGTATCGGGCCAAGGGGATTGGGCGGCGGGGGGTCAAGCTTTAGGCATGTGCGAATTCACCATAGTAGTATCACCTTGCAGCAGTTTGCTAATTTTGCATCGCGTTCTTAAGCGGATGGCGGTGACCGAGGCTGCGCTATGAGTGTCTGACTACATTCATTCGACTAACTGTTTGCGTCCCTGAATCGAATCTAACGTGGCGATTTACTCAAAATCTGTACGGGCACTGATGAAGGAGGCCATGCGTGTTGCTTTGGCTTCTACCGGAGGAACCGTTTTCTCGAAACAGCAAGCCATCGAGTGGTTTGCCATGAACTTTCCAAAAATCAAAACTGGGACCATCACAGCGCATTTGATCCGGCTATCAACCAATGCGCCGAGCCGCACGCATTACTCCGCAAAGCCCGGTGAAGACGATGTATTCTTTCAGGTTGATGGGAGTCACTTTCGTTTGTATCAACCTGCGCAAGATCCATCTCCAATTTATATTGCGTCTAGTTCTACAGAGGCTGCACTGGAGACGTCGGATGAAGGTCACGACGATGTGAGTACCAAACTTTCTACGCTCGAATCGTAGCTTGCTCGAGGCTTTCACATCGTTCCTGTGAACACACGTCAAAGTTCGCCTCTGTGACACTACGCACTTGTAATGGATTCGTCACCGCAGCTTTAACGACCTGGTAGCAGGCACTCGCTACTGTCTGCTCTGGGTCGGCGCGGACATTCGCGGTCCGAGTCAGTAGCAGTTCCGTAGTCGCAAGCCCCGAACACTGCCAGTCTGATCGCGCCTCAACTGCTACAGAATATCGTCTAGCGCCTCAATCCAGTGGCGCACCGGCAAGGTGGTGGCGTTTTGGAGGTGCGATTGACAGCCGATATTGGCGGTGAGTATGGCTTGCGGTGCGCCCGCTTTTGAGTACGCAGTGAGTGCTTCTATTTTGTTGTCGCGCAGCTTATTGGAGAGCTCGGGTTGCAGTATCGAGTAGGTGCCGGCCGAGCCGCAGCACAGGTGCGCATCGGCAACCGGCGTGAGATCGAAACCCAATTCTGTCAGCAGTGTTTCGACGGCGTCTTTCTTTTTCAGTCCGTGTTGCAGCGTGCAGGGCGCGTGGAAGGCGACCCGCCGAGTGTTGAGTGTTGAGTTTTTAGTGATGAGTGATTTTAGTGTTGTGAGTACGGCTGCGATGATGTCGCTTACGTCGCAGGCCAGTTCGGAAATACGTTTTGCTTTCTCTGCATACGCCGGGTCTCGTGCCAGCGCATGCGCGTAATCCTTGACCATCACGCCGCAGCCGCTGGCGGTGATGACTATCGCTTCTGCGCCGCCTTCAATGTGCGGCCACCAGGCATCGATATTGTGGCGCATGAAGTCCAGTGCCTCGTCCTGCGCGTCGAGGTGAAACGACACCGCGCCACAGCAGCCCGCCCGCGATGCGCGCACCAGTGTAATGCCGAGGCGGTCGAGCACACGCGCGGCGGCTGCATTGGTTGCGGGTGAGAGTGCAGGTTGTACGCAGCCTTCAAGCACCAGCATCTTGCGCGCGTGACTGCTTTGCGGCCACGGCTTCGCATGCGCAATGCTTGCCGGCACTTTTTGTTTTAACGCGGCCGGCAGCAGTGGACGCGCGAGTTGCCCGAGTTTGAGCAGAGATCCGAAGACCGGTGCATTCGGAATCACTTTACGCAACGCCGCGCGTTGCAGCGAAGCAAAACCGCCGCGCCCGACCTGTTTTTCCACCACGCCGCGCCCGATATCCAGCAGCCGGCTGTAATGCACGCCCGATGGGCAGGTGGTTTCGCACGCGCGGCAGGTGAGGCAACGGTCGAGGTGCAGTTGCGTTTTCGCGGTGGCCGCTGCGCCTTCGAGCACTTGCTTGATCAGATAAATGCGCCCGCGCGGCCCGTCGAGTTCATCACCGAGCAATTGGTAGGTCGGGCAGGTCGCTGCGCAGAATCCGCAATGCACGCACTTGCGCAGAATGCTTTCCGCCTCTTCGCCTTCGGGCGTGTGCTTGATGAATGCTGCGAGTGTTGTTTCCATGTAAGTATTTGTTTTTATTATGTTTTTACATGCCGCTATAGAGGCGGCCTGGATTCAGTATGCCGGCGGGGTCAAAGGTCTGCTTCAATTTGCGATGGATAGTGGCTAACGCAGGTGACAGCGGATGAAACGCGCCATCAGCACTTTTGCCGCCGCGAAACAGTGTGGCGTGGCCGCCTGCTTGCGCTGCCGCGCTACGCACTTCGTCTGCGCTCGCCTCGGTGTGTAACCAGCGCAACGCGCCGCTCCATTCGATCATTTGTGCACCGGGCAGCGTGATCGCAAGCGCGGTGGATTTAACCGACAGCCGCCACAGTGTTTTAT
>CAMBCF010000107.1 GCA_945864585.1 Bordetella parapertussis
TAAGGCGTTGCGCAACAACAAATTTAACAATGACACCGTTAACGAATCGAGAACTTTGTCAGCGACAAACTACCCGTGCGCCGCTGTCTCGCTCAGCGGGCAGCACCTTCAGCCGGCGACATCCCTCCAGCGTCACGCGCATGCCATTCATAAACGAAACCATCTCACAAAAGAATACCTATTAACGCAGATTTGTACAACTTATTTCCCTAAGACCCCTGAAAAAAGATGTGTGCATAGATTAGCCCGGAGGGAGAAGGGCTGGGGAGAGCGCAGCGAGGGGGCCGAAGGCGGGAAGAGACGCCATGTTCACGGGCGCAATTCGCGACGTACACGTCGTGGCGTCTCTCACTCCTGCGGATACCGCCACGGCTTGTCGGGCTGCGTAGCGCTCTCGTCAATGGTCCACTGCGGCAGCGAGAGGCCCGGGCCTGCGTCGGAGAACACCATGCGCACGCGAGTGCCGATGCCGACTGTCTTGACGAGGTCGGGTGGCGCCAGCTTGCCGTCGGGCGTGACGAGGTTGCCGACCACACGCAGGGCCTCGTCGGCGGTTGGCTTGCCCTTCTGGGTGTCGAGATCGACCAGCAGGATCAAGTAGGGCGTATGGCCCTTGAACGCCGGCTGGATGGCGTGATGCACCTCCGTGTAGGAGTGCACCGCGCCCTTGCCCTCGACGGGTACCCATTTGGCCTCGCGGCGCATGCACCAGGGGCAGGCGGTGGTGGGCGGATAGCGCTTGAGCTTGCAGTCGTCGCACTGCTGCAGGTGGAAACTGTGCTCGGCGCAGTGCTTGAAGTAAGCGACGTTCTCGCCGTCGAGCTCATCGAGCTTAAGACCCATTCCGAGATAATCGGCCGTGATGGACATAGTCGTGTCTCCTCTGCTCAATCGCGCCGCATGACCATGGCGGACCCGGTACCCGGCATCGCCCAGCCGAGGTTGGCGCTCACCTCGACATTCTTCACCTGTCGACAGCCCCCTTGCTTGTAGTCGTAGGTGTGCTTGCGCTTGCCGTCAGCGCCGACGGGGCAACTGTCGTCGACGTCGTGACGCAACTGGCGCACGTTTTCGATCACCATGCTCATGCCGTGCGTATAGCCCTCGCACTGATGGCCGCCGCTGGTGTTGTTGGGGCGCTTGCCGCCCAGCCGAATAGTGCCGTCGCTCACGTACTGGCCGCCTTCGCCCTTCTTGCAGAAGCCGTAGTCCTCGAGCTGCAGCATGGTGGTGAAGGTGAAGGCGTCGTAGGAGCCGGTGACGTCGATATCCTGCGGGCCGACGCCGGCGTTGGGCCACAGGATTTCGCGCGCGTACTTGCCGGCCACCGTCGAGATCGGCCCCGTCTGATAGTGCATATCGACGCGCGGCTTGCACACGCGTCCCGCAACGGCGCGGATCAGCACGCGGGGGTGGCGGCCGTCCCTGGCGCGGTCGGCGCTGGTAACGATGATGGCCGTGGCGTTGTCGGTCTCCACGCAGCAGTCGAGCAGGTGCAGCGGCTTGCAAATGATGCGGCTCGCCAGCACGTCCTCCACCGTCACGCGCTCCTTGTAGTAGGCCTTGGGGTTGTTGGAGGCATGTTCGGAGTGCGCGGCGCGCACCGCCGCCACCTGCGCCGGCGTCGTGCCGTAATCGTACATGTGACGCATGAAAGTGAGGCTGAACATCTGCCCGGCGCTTTGCCAGCCGTAGGCGCGGGAATGCAGCATGTCGCCAGCGACCGGCACGGCCGAGCGTGCCCCGGTGCCGCCGATACGCACCTGGGAGTAGCCGTTCATGGAACGGAAGATAACCACGGTCTTGCACATGCCGGCCTCAATCACGCCCATGGCCATGCCGACCAGCGCTTCTGTCGACGAGCCGCCGCCGAACACGTCCATGTAGAAGTTCAGACGGATGCCGAGATCGCCGGCGATGAAGGGCGCGAAGGTGGAATCGCCCGACTGGTAGGACAGCATGCCGTCGACGTCGGCGGCCGTAAGCCCGGCGTCGAGGATGGCGTTGCGCACCGCCCAGCTGCCGAGCGCGCGCGTGGTCATGCCCGAGCCGCGCGTGTAAGTGGTCTCACCCACTCCCACGATGGCGTACTTGTCTCTGAGGTACTTCGGACTGGTGACGTCCGTGTCGGCTGGCAGTGGCATGGGGCGCGATCCTCCTTGTTGTCCGGGCGATTGTGCCCGGTCGGATGGCTGATGGCTAGTGCGGGTCGGGCGTATTGTACGCCAAGTCAGCTATCCGCGATTTGAACCGAAGCACGGAGGAAGCATGGTTCTCACCGAGAAGTTTGCAAGGCTTGTTGTCTGCAAACTGCGCGGCATCTGCCTCTTGTGCGGCACGCGGCGTCCTTCGTCAGGCTCAGGATAGGCATGGCTCAGACGGCCGCGTATCTGGTGGAGTGTGTCATCCCGCGCGTGCCGGTGCGGCGGTGGGTGCTGTCGTTCCCGATGCCGTTGCGCATTCTATTCGCCGTGCATCCTGAACTGCTGGCGCCAGTGCTGCAGATCATCCAGCGTGTCATCAATACATTCCTCATCAAACAAGCGGACCTTGAACGCAAAGTAGCAGCCACCGGCGCGATCACGCTCATTCAGATCAAGTAGGGTGCGCACCGCGCACGCGTTACAACGGTAAACGGTGCGCGATGCACACTCTACACCCAATTTGAACATCCACCTGCACGCTCTGGTGCTCGATGGCGTGTATTGCACCGGTGGTGAAGGCGCGCCCGTGTTCCATCAAGCGCCGGCCCCAACGAACGATCATCTGCAAAGGCTTCTCGACAAAATAATAAATAAAATCATGAAGTTACTGACGCGCCTCGTCATCTGATCGAGAAGGAGGGCATCACCTACATGGCACGCACTGACAGCATTGACCCGGAAGACGTGCTCACACCGCTGCAAGCAGCGTCAAGCACGTATCGCATCGCGATGGGGCCACGCGCGGTGAGTAGGTCGGTACGCGTAGCGGTTCCGACGATCCGTGGCCGCAACATCGTAAATGTGTCGGAACCGCTACGCGTTCCGACCTACGCGCTCAGCTGCCGCGATATCCTGCTTCTCGCTGACTGCGCAACGCGAGCACGAACGCAGTGTCGATTTCTTCGACGTAGCGGTACAACGCGACGTAACCGCGTGACTGCCGCCCGATCACCAGTTCACGCTTGCCATCGCTGGCGGGCCGTCCAATCAGCGGATTTTGGGCAAGCACATCAATTGCCTGAATGATTTCTTGAGGGCGCGACGCCGCGTCGCCAACATCGTGCGCTCGGAGAAAATCGCAAATACGATCCAGATCATCCCCGACGCCAGGCAGTAATTCGATGCGGGTCGTCGTCAACGCGTAAATTTCCGGGGAGCCGGGCGCTCTACGGTTTTACCCTTTGATCGCGCCACGAGATACGCTTTCATTTCAGGCCAGGGTATGGATTTCCCCGTTGCTATGAGTTGCGCATAGCGTTTGTCGGCCACGTCATGGAACTCAGCACGCTGCTCCTCTTGAGCGGCCTTTTCAGCAATGGCTTCCAGAATAAAGCCGTGCGCAGTTATGCCCGCGCGCTCGGCAACCGCGGCGACGCGCGCCTTCAGGTCTTCGGGCAGACGAATGGTGGTTGTAGGCACGGTGGCATATCCTCGTTCAAAGTAACTATCCGTCGATTGTAGCACATTCGTGCTACGGCAACAGACCGCTCACCTGCACAGGGGCAAGTCTCTTATCGTACGATAATGAAATACTTGACCCCTAGCTGGGGCGCGCTTGCTCAAGCGCGTGTACGACATTGACATTAAGCGCTGCGTTTGAGGCGGCAAGCTCAAGATCATCGCGGTGATCGAAGAGCCAGCAGTGATTGAGTGCATCCTCACGCATCTGGGGTTGTCAGCACAACCGCACCACGCACACCGGCGCGGCGGGTTGATTTTTTCAGGCGGCTTGATGCGCGGAGTCAGACTGGTTTTTGCCAGGGCTGATGGGTGGGCTCGGCTTGTGCTCGTGTGAATGCGTCGATGGGTCGAAAATCAGCCGCTGCGGAATGCTTCTCGCGGGAAGATTTTGCGGGGAAGCGGCAGGCCTTGTCGAAATTTATGCGATTGACGGTTCGCACGCCGCGGGATAGATTGCCGACTGGTGAAAAAGTGAAAGCGACGGGTTAACCCCGTGTGCAGTCATTGAAAGGAGGGTGATGTGGTTACAGCATGGCTCCAGCAAATTTTGAGTGACGTGTTTGCGTTACTCGATGCGCCAAAATCGTTGCCGACCGTTGCCGGCAGGCGCCATTACCGGTGCGCATACCTCGTGTGTCTTGCTGTCCCGGCGGCCTTGTTTGCGCCGATCGCGCCGGCACAACAAACCTTTCCCGTTAAGCCAGTACGTATCGTGGTTTCCGCTGCCGCCGGAACGGGGCTTGATGCCACCACGCGGCTGATCGCGCCGAAGTTAAGCGACTATTGGAAACAGCCCGTGGTGATCGACAACCGGCAGGGGATTATTGCCAACAGTGCCGTCGCCAAGGCCACGCCTGACGGCCACACGCTGTTGTTTGTCTCAGGCTCCATCGCCGTGCGCCACGTGATGTTTTCCAATCTGCCCTACGACACCCTCAAGGATTTTGCGGGTGTCACCGAACTTTACTCTGCCAATTCCGTCGTGGTGGTGGGGCCGGGAATGGGCGTAAAAACGGTAAAGGAGTTGGTGGCTTACTCGCAGGCGCGGCCCGGCAAAATCTTTTTTGCCTCCCCCGTCGCCGGTGGCATGGATCACATGAACTCGGAGCGCTTTCGCCTTGCCGCCGGCGTGAAGGCGCAGCATGTGAGTTACAAGGGTTCGGGCGAGGCCATGATCGAAGTTGCCGCGGGTCGTGCGCATTTTACGGTCGTCTCCGTCTTGGTTGCGCAATCCCTGATCAGCGATGGCAAAGTGGTGCCGCTCATGCAGCGTTTTCCGGTACTGCCGGGCGTGCCGCTGATCGCGGATATCCTTCCCGCGTGGACGCTGGTCGGCGCGAGTGCGGTATACGCGCCCGCGGGTACGCCGCTGCCACTGCGGCGGCAAATCGGCAAGGATATTGCGCGCGTCTTGCAGTTTCCCGATCTCAAGGAACGTCTGGATTCCGTGGGCATTCATGTTGCGACAACGACGCCGGAAGAACACGAGCGCAAGCTCCGCGCCGATATCTCGGCATTTGCGAAAGTGATGAAAGAGATTGGCCTCAAGCCGAATTGAGGCGCGGGCAAAAAATTGCCGTCGTGATAGATCTCCGAACATGTTTGAGGCCACCGCAGCAACCACCCGCATCGGCCTGCTCGTTCCATCGAGCAACGCCGTCATGGAGGTCGAATTCTACCGATCGCTGCCCACCGACATAACGGTACACACCAGTCACATCTACCGCGCGAGCGCAGCCGTCGATGCGCAGGCGATGGCGGAGACCGGCAGGAATGCGGCGCAAACCGCGTTATCGCTGAGCCAGACGCAGCTTGCGCTGATCGTGTATGGCCACACCGCGTCGAGCTACGTCAACGGCCCCGCGGGTGACGCCGATATTGCACGCATGGTCGGAGAAGCGGTCGGCGTCCCTGCGATGACGACAGCGAGCGCGGCCGTACGGTGTCTGCGCTCGGTCGGCGCAAAGCGGGTCTGGCTTGCGGCACCCTATCCCATGGGGCCGACCCGATCCGCTGCCGACTTCCTGATCGCGCATGGATTCGAAGTCCCCTCGCTCGAGTGTTTGGGCGTCGCGCATGGGCCCGATCTCAAGCACGTCCCGCTGCAGGCTACATACGAACTGGGGTTGCGCGCCGCGGCGAAGGGCGAGGCTGATGCGCTGTTCATGAGCGGCACCGGCGTGCACACGATCGGCGTCATCGGTGAGCTCGAGAAAGCGCTCGGGAGGCCGGTGATCACCGCGAACCTGGCCGCGCTGTGGGGCGCGCTCGATCACCTTGGCCACGCCGACCGGTTCAGTTTCGGGGAGAGCCGCCTCCTGGATTGGCAGCGAGCCTACGGCGCGACCGGTATCCCGATTAGCAGACCATAGGGCGTCAACGATTTACACGGGAGGCCGTGAATTCCGGGCTGGAACTAGTTCTGCCCCTGGACTGGAGGAGGCATGTATCTCACCGAGAAATTTGCACGACTCGTCGTCAATACGGCGTACGAGGATCTTCCGTCGCGAGCGGTCGAGAAGGCAAAAGAATGCATCCTTGATTGCGTTGGTGTGGCCATCGCCGGATCTGCGGAACCTGTGCGAGGTCCGCTGCTGCACTACCTGCGCGCGATCGGCGGTCCGGCGGAAGCGACGATCATCGGTCTTGGCCGCAAGACCTCGATCACCAACGCTGCACTGGTAAACGGTGTATTCGGTCACGTGCTTGATTCGCTACGCATTGCAAGCCTTTTCACGCGGGACGCGCGAACGAAATCGGCGTGCGCGCCGCACTGCTTGCGCAGGGCGGCTTTACGAGCAGCCCTTTCAAGGTGATAAGTCATTGTTTTTATTGCCCTCATAGAGGAAGGCCTCAATTTTTCCGTGTTTTTTAAAGCGTTACAGAATCAAAAAATCGCCTGATTGTCGTCTCTCCCAGAGGGCAATCAAAAAAAATCGTCACCTTGAAAGGGCTGGGCTTTACGAGTGCGCGCAGTGCCTTCGAAGGCAAGGTGGGATGGCTGAAGCTCATCGCCGACAAATACGATCTGTCCAAAGTCGACCGATTCGGTGATCCATGGGGAATTCTCGAGGAGACGTTCGGACGCGGCATGAATCTGAATCTCCCGCAAAAGGGGCTACCGACAACCCACTCACGCGCGACGAGCTTGCCGGGAAGTTCAATGAGTGCGCCGAGTGGGGCGGCGTCTCCGTCGCGAACGCGGCACGGGCAGTCGAGCTTTTTCTGGGTCTCGAGCGTGTGCAGGCCGTGGAAGAACTCATGAAGTGCGTCATAGCAGACGCACGACAGGGATGAAACAGCTGTGCCCGGCAATTGGCTACAGTAGCTTCAACCACCGGCAAGCGCGGTAATTACGCAAACGCCGAGGACGATCAGCAATGTCCCAGCCACGACCCGCGCAGTGAGCACCTCCACCCCCTTGAGGAAGAAATGGGAGAGGATGAGCACGAAGATCGGCGTCGTTGCCGTGAGCGGTGTGACGACGCTCACCGCGCCTAACGTGAGCGCCACGATCGTGAGGAAGACGCCCGCGTTCTCCGTGAGACCGGCGAAGATGAAATGGACCAGCGGCCGCCCGCGGCAGGCGTAGATGCCGCGGTGACCGCTCGCCAGCATCAGCGCGCTGAACGCGATCAGCGCTGCTGTCAGGTTGATGGACGTCCCGAGCACCGGCCCCATGCCCTCAAGTCCGATCTTCCTGATGATCTGGACGATCCCGAAGCACGTTGCGGAGATGAGCGGCAGCACGATCTGCCACGGGCGAAAGCCGAGGCGCTCTCCGCTCGTCGAGAGCAGCACGGTGCCGATCGTGATGACGACGGTGCCCACGACAATAGGCAGAGTTACGCGCTCGCCGAGTAGCAGGATCGCAAGGAGCGACGCGATCAACGGGGTCAGGCTGCCGACGGCAGCGGCCACCGCGGCCCCCACCTTCTCGATGGCGAGGAAGCGCGTGAGCCGTCCGCCGACGGTCCCAATCAGCCCTGCCGCCGCAAAAAGCAGCAGACTCCGCGGCGAGACCTCGCCCACGCCTCCCGTGACGAGCACACAGATCCAAAGCCCGACGGCGCCGACGATCATGTTGATCCAGGCGCCAGTGTAGGGATCGCTGCCGCGGAGGCCCTGGCGGATGAAGATCGTCGCTACCGCCGAGAGGAGCGCCGCGGCGAGCGCCAGCACGGCGACAAGGGTCACGCCACGACCTTCCGCAGCAAACGATAGATTACCTGCAACCGGAGCGGACGATCAAGAAATTGAGCCTGGCCCAAACTATGCTTCACCCGCAGGCGATCGCGACGGCCGCGCCCGAGCCTTCCGGCAACGGCAGTACCCGCCAGGTCGCGCCGCCATCATCGGTGCTGAAGGTCTGTCCCTGACGTGCGATGCAATGGATGCGCGAGGAATCGTTAGGATTGGGGGCAACGCCCATCATCGTGCTTTTCACGTCAACGCCGCGGTCGATCTGCGTCCACGTCGCGCCGGTATCCGCGCTCCTGTAGAGGCGTCCCGCCTGGCCACGGGCGGAATCGGCAACACAGGCAAACAGCGTGTTCGGATCCCAGAGCGCGACGACGATATCGCGACCATAGCGCAGGTGTGCTGCATGCTGACCGATATTCAGATCGGTCCAATGCGTGCCACGATCCTCGCCGCGAAACAGGCCCATGCGCAGCGCGAGGAACGGCGTCTCGGGCGCCGCCGGGGAGATGCATATCGCATGCACGTCCAGCATGCCTTCGGCCTTGTTCTTGGTCAGCAGGGCGCTTTCCAGATGCGGCTGGCGGGACCTGGTCACGAGGTTGTCGTTGAGATCGGTCCAGCTTTCTCCACCATCGTCGCTGCGCATCGCACCGTTGACTTCCATACCCGCCCAGATGACATCGGGGTGTTGCGGCGAGATGCCCATGCGCATGATCCGCGACGGAAAGGCGCCGACCATGCGTTCCGCGACCTGGGGGCGCGGCATGCGCTTCCAGGTTCGGCCACCATCGTCGCTGCGGTGCAGGCCCAAGGGCGCGGTGCCGGCAAGGATGGTCTGCGGATTCTTCGGGTGGAACAGCACGGACCACATCTGCTCATCGCCTTCGGACTCCACAACACAGGTCCAGGTGGTGCCGCGATCGTCGCTGCGCAGCAGGCCCCTGTTGGTGGCGGCATAGACGAGCGCCGGATCCTCGGGATGCACCGCGATCGCATGCACGTGCGTGTCCTTGATCGCATCGCAGAATTCCCACGTATCGCGGTCTTCGGGGCGGCGATACACGCCGCTGACCGATCCGCCCGTCCGGTTGGTGACGCCGACATAAACTGTGTTGGTCATCGCACGATCTCCCCATTACTTCGTGATCATTTCGCAAGTCCTGGCGCCACCCGCGGGCGCGCAGCACGGCGACATCGCCCTGGCTGAATGCCCGCTCCATCAGCCCGTAGTTTACCGCAGTTGCCAGCCACATTTCCGGAGCCGTACAGAAACTTGGCAACGGCCGCAGTGTGTTGCTATCATGCCTGCTCCAGAACGCCTCGTGCGCTAAATCCAGAAGTGCGCGAATCAAGTGTGTGAATCAAAGGAGATTGCCGATGGCTGAACCGCAACGGGCGCGTCCTAAAGCGACGCCGGAGACCAAGCATTTCTGGGATGGGGCTAACGCCGGGGAGCTGCTCCTGCAGCGCTGCAACAAGTGCGCCAAGGTCTACTTCCCTCCGCGGCCCTTCTGTCCCGACTGCGGCCACCGCGAGGTGAGCGTGTTCAAGGCAAGCGGCAAGGGTTTCCTCTATAGCTACATCATCCATCATCGCCCGGCGCCGGGCTTCACGCCGCCGTACTCGATCGCCGTGGTTGAGCTCGAGGAGGGCCCGCGCATGATGACCAATATTGTCGATTGCCCGCAGACGCCCGAGGCGCTGCAGATCGATATGAAAGTGCAGGTCAAGTTCGAGAAGATCGACGACAAGACCACACTCCCGCTGTTCGTGCGGACGGAGGGTTAACCATCATGCGCAGAAACCAGGTTGCCGTTGTCGGCGCGGCCGAAACCACCAAGCTCGGCGTCATCCCCGACGTGTCGCAAATACAGTTGCATGCGGACGCGGCATTGAACGCGCTCGCGGATGCGGGTTTGACCATCAAGGACATCGACGGATTTGCAACGGCGGTCGAACAGCCGCAGCAGGTCTGTCACTATCTTGGGATCACGCCGACCTGGGTCGACAATACATCGGTCGGCGGCTGCTCGTTCATGATCCACGTGCGGCATGCGGCAGCGGCCATCGAGGCAGGCCTATGCTCGACCGTGCTGATCACACATGCGGAAAGCGGCAAGTCGGGCATTGGCCGAACTCCGCGCCCGATCGCACCCGACAGCCTTAACGGCCAGTTCGAGCTGCCGTACGGCGTCACCACGCCGGCCAGCATGTTCCCGATTCCTGTGCTGCGCTATATGAAGACTTACGGCATCACGCACGAGCAACTGGCAAGCGTGGCCGTGGTGCAGCGCGAGTGGGCGGCGAAAAACCCGCGCGCAACCATGAAGGATCCGCTCACCGTTGCCGACGTGCTCAACTCGCGCATGATCGCCTATCCCTTGCGCATCCTGCAGTGTTGTCTGGTGACCGACGGCGGCGGCGCGCTCATTCTGACGAGCGCCGACCGCGCCCGGGATTTCCCCACCAAGCCGGTTTACATCCTCGGCACGGGCGAGAGCGTAGAGACGTCGATGGTCAGCCAGATGGAGACCTTCAATTCCTCACGTGCTTTCAAGGTGGCAGGACCGCTGGCATTCCGCGAGGCGGGTATCACCCACAAGGATGTCGATCATCTGATGATCTACGACGCCTTCGCCCATCTGCCGCTGTACGGCCTTGGCGACCTCGGTTTCATGCCGCACGAGGAAGCCGGCAAGTTCATCGCTGACGGCAACACGCGTGCCGGCGGCAAGCTGCCGCTGAACACGAACGGTGGAGGCCTCTCCTATATGCACTCGGGCATGTACGGTATGTACGCACTGCAGGAAAGCGTGCGGCAAATGCGCGGCACCGCCCCTGCGCAGATCACGAATGCAAAGATCTCGGTTTGCCATGGGGTCGGCGGCATGTTCGCAGCCTCAGGCACCATCATCTTCACCAACCAGCGCTGAAGGCCGGACCGGAGGAAAATTCGATGATGGCGGTTTTCTTCGCGAAGGGGTCAAGTCTTTCGTTATCATACGATAACGAAAGACTTGACCCCCTTCGTTCGATGAAACGCCGGCCCACCCGCTCGTGGCTTCCATCGATGTCGCTTCACTCTGCCCGAACGCTGAGATCGCGGTGTTTCCGTGGCGTGATCCGCCGGAGCTGAAAGCCAGAACATGCCCCGCGGGCTAGCAGCGTCTTATTCAAGGCGGATTCCCGCGTCCTTGATGATGGCGCGCCACAGCGCCGTCTCCTTCCTGATGCGCGCGACAAGCGCCTCCGGGGTGCTGGGCTCTTGCTGAAGACCCAGGCGCTCCATCGAGGCCCGCACGTCGGCATTCTGCAGTGCCTTGAGCGAGTCCGCGTGAATGCGCGCGACGATACTCTTTGGCGTCGCGCGCGGCACCACCAGGCCATACCACTGAATCGCCTCGAATCCGGGGTAGCCGGACTCGGCTACTGTCGGCAAGTCCGGCAGCGCTTTGCCGCGCTTGGCGCCCGTACTTGCCAGCGCGCGCAGCCGCCCAGCCGTGACGAACCCGAGCGCCGAGGCGGTAGAACTGATGTTCATCTGGATCTCGCCCACAAGTATGGCAGTGAGCGCGGGACCCGCGCCTTTATACGGCACGTGCACGACGTCGATCCCGGCAACTTTTTTGAACAGCTCAGCGGCGAGGTGGTTCGAGCTTCCCACGCCGGCCGATCCATGGCGGAATGCGCCGGGCTTCTGCTTGGCCAGCGCGATGAACTCCTTGAGCGTCTTGGCCGCAACCCCGGGATGCACGACGACGATCTGGTCGCTCACGGCAAGTATGACGACGGGCTGCAGGTCTTTTTCGACGCTGAAAGGCAGATCGTAAAGACTCGGATTCGCGGTGAGTTGGGTGTCGAGCGCCAATAACACCGTGTGACCGTCCGGACTTGCGCGGGCGACGATCTCGCTCGCGAGGTTGCCGGCGGCGCCCGTGCGATTGTCCACGACCCAGTTCTGGCCCATGGACTCGCTCAGCTTCGGGGCGATGATTCGCGCCGTCGCGTCGACGCCGCCGCCAGGCGCGAATGGGACGATCAAACGGACAGGCCGAGTCGGATACGCGGGATCGGCGGCCTGCGCGACTCCGGCGACGATGCAAAAGCCAAGCACGGCGATGGCGTTCGTGATGCAACTCGGGTGGACGCGGTTCACCATATCCGCTCTCTTCGCTCTGATTCGATTACAGCCGTTGATTTGCCGCATCCTCAAATGCGGCGCCGCTCCAGCCAACACTTGCAAAGCTATTGTCGTCGCTGACTTCGCTTACCGCGCAGCTCAACTACGCCGCTGCGCGCGCCAGCGTGTCGCTCTTGAGCAACGCCGCCGCCTCCTTTGCCACGCGTGTGCCCTCGAAGAAGCGCGGATTCTGCGTCCCCCACAGGCGCACTGAATTGCCGAAGACGAAGTCGCAGAAATCGTCTTCAGTGATGTGGCCGTCTTCGACCAGCTCGTAGGCTTCCGGCAGCGGGTCGCGCATGTCGACGACATCAAAGTGCCCGATATCGGAGCTGAATATCGCATTGATCTGCGCACCGAGCGGCATGGTGTTGCCGAAAGCCACCGCATTCATGCGGTCGTCGGCTTCGCACCCGAAGTAGTACGGCGTCGCAAAGAGGTCGATCCAGTCCTGCTTCTGACTGATCTTGCAGAAGTGGTAATCGTCGAGTGGCACGCCGCCGGTCAGCGCATCCTCTTCCTTCAAAGGCCAGCCGTCGCGCCGGTCGAGTTCCGCGGCGATGTCGGCGTAGCCGTACTTGTCGACCAGTTCGCGCAGCAGCTTCCGGTTGAGCTTCGCCGGATCCATGTTCTGCAGGCCCTTGGCGCCGCGCCGCTCCCAATGCTCGATCAGATCGCAAAAGAGCTGGCAGCCCCAGCCGACGCCGCCTTCCAGAAAAGCGAAGCGTACGTCGGGGAAACGCCGCGTGACGCCGCCCAGGAACAGCGCCTTCGCCACGGCGTGCTGGGCCGCGGCGAAGTGGCCAATATGGTTGAAGGTGAAGTTCGTCGGGCTGTTGCGCTCGCCGTAGCTGCGCCCGCCGGTGTGGAAGGTCGGCGCGATGCCCAGTTCACGGCATTTCTGCCACAGCGGGTCATAGTTGTACTGGCTGTCGATCCCCAGCTGGTCGAAGCCCTGGGCGAGGCGGACGACATCGGGGTCGGCGCCCTTGGCCTGCTTGAGCGACCGGCGCACGCCGCTGCCGAACATGCAGACTTTTGCGCCGAGCTGCTTCACCACGAACTCGAGCTCCTCGATCGCCTCGTCCGGCGTGTGAACCGGAATGACGGCAACCGGCGTCAGCCGGTCTTCGAGTCCCTTGAAGAACTCGAAGGTCACCATGTTGAAACCGCGAATGACCGCGTGGCGCGTCGCATCGTCGGCGATACGCGGGATGCTCAAGCCGGCGGTGGGGTAGATGACGCCGAAATCGAGGCCCAGTTCGTCCATGCGCTCGTACAGCATGCGCGGCATCATCGCGGTCGCACGGTCAAGAGTGTTGGTCGATTGCCGGCCCCAGAAAGCTTCCATGCCCATGTGGCGCGCTGCACGCTCAGCCGGGGTCAGCTTGAGCGAGTCGGGAATGCGGCGCTGAGCCTGCAGGAACCCGTCAGCGCCGAGGTTGCCGACCGCCTTGCGCATTCTCTCGGCGAATACCGGCGCATACTCGACCCAGTGTCCGTCGCCATCGACTACCGGGTGCTTGAGGTTTTTACGGATCTCTTCGGGCGTACGATGCGCGCTCATCTGATTTCTCCGGAGGCACTAAATGTCCCGTCAGGCTATGCTCCGCTAATACCGAAGTCAACCCTGGCGCAGCAATGCACGCATGTTCACGCAGGTACGGGCTACGCTTGCTTGTGCAAGAGCGCTATCGGGTGCAAATCAGAAGCTGCACAATGCTTTGCGGGTCAAGATCTTGAGGAAAACACCGAGGCCTGGCGAAAATTCACGCGATTGACTGTGTGCCCGCTGCGGGATAGATTGCCGCTTAATGAAAAATAGTGTTTGAAATTCCCACACCCCCCTGACAGAGGATACCCATGCAGGTAATCGACATGGAGTGCAATGTACCGAAGCCCGCTGATAGCGCCGCGCCCGCAGCCGCGCTGCCGACGGCAGCGCCGGTCGCGGCCCGGGCCGGGCAACCGGCAGGCTATGGCATGGCCAACTATGGGCGCATCTTCCAATCGCGCAGTGACGGCGGTGACGCGCGGCCGATTACAGCGATGTCCCAATACATGGCCGTGCTCGAACGCGCAGGCATCGTGCGCAGCGTGCCGTTCGGCATCAGCAACGACGAAGTCGCTGCGCTGCTGCAGGATTATCCGGAGCGCTTTATCGGCCTCGCGCGCATCAGCGCGTTCGAGGGCATGCGCGGCGTGCGTGAACTGGAGCGCCGGGTACGCGAGCAGGGCTTCCGCGCGCTCGGGGTCTCGGCCCTCGTGGACGGCATCCCGGCGAGTGACCGGCGCTTCTACCCGCTCTACACCAAGGCCGCCGAGCTGGACATTCCCGTGCGCATTTACTCGTCGATGAACTATGCGACCGACCGGCCGTACGATCTCGGCCATCCGCGGCACCTCGACCAGGTGGCCATCGATTTTCCTGAGTTGACGATCATCGGAGGCCTCGGCGGCTGGCCGTGGGTGAACGAGATGGTTGCGCTGGTTCTGCGCCACCCGAAGCTGCACATGGACACCTCCGCCCACCGCGCCAGGTATCTCGGCACGGCAGGCTCGGGATGGGAGATGCTGCTGCAGTTCGGCAACACGCGCATTCAGGACAAGATCCTCGTCGGGCTTTCGGCGGGCCTCGTCGGGCAGTCGCACGAGACGCTGATCAACGAGTACCTGGCGCTGCCGCTCAAGGACGCCGTCAAGACGAAGTGGCTCTACGGCAACGCCGCCCGGGTGTTCGGGCTCGCTTAGTACATAGGCGCTGGATCGATTTCGCCTGCGACAGGCTGAATAGTTACCTGCGCCCTATTTTTCCGCAAGCCCCGCGCTTTTCACCACCTTAGCCCATTTTGCCGACTCCGCTTTGATGTGAGCGGCAAATTGCGCCGGCGTAGATGGTGTGACATCAATGCCCTGATCGCCCATGCGCCGTTGCAGATCGGGTGAACTCAGTACTTTGACCAGACCCGCATTGAGCTTGGCCACGATGCCCGCGGGCACTCCCGCCGGCGCGCAGATGCCATACCACGCGGCCACCTCGTAGCCCGCCACGCCGCCTTCGGCAAAGGTGGGAATCTCCGGCGCGCGTGGATTGCGTTTGGCGGTGGTTACGCCGAGCCCCGTTACCTTGCCGGCCTTGATTGCCGCCAGCGGCCCGCCGGGCAGATTGCCGGTGCTCAGCGCAATGTGTCCGCCCATCACATCGGTGAGCGCGGGTGCTGCGCCCTTGTACGCCACGTGCAGGATGTCGATGCCGGTCATGTGCTTGAATAACTCGATCGACATATGCGGCCCCGTGCCGACGCCCGACGAGCCGTAACTGAGCTTGCCGGGATGCGCTTTTGCATAGGTGACCACATCACCGACATGCTTCATGCCCAGCGACGGATGTCCTACCAGCACGTTCGCGGTGGCGCCCATCAGCGCGATGAATGAAAAATCCTTGATGTGATCGTAGGGCAGCTTCCTGCGTGCAGGCGTAATGGCGTGCGAGCCGAGCGTACACAGCATGACGGTGTATCCATCCGCGGCAGCGTTCACCGTGATCTCGGTACCGATGTTGCCGCCCGCGCCGGAGCGGTTGTCCACCAGCATGGTTTTGCCCCACAGTTCAGTCAGCGCAGAGGTAACCACGCGCACGGTGATGTCTGTGCCCGCGCCGGGCGGAAACGGCACGATAAAGCGCACCGGTTTCGCGGGGTACCCTGGCGCCGTATCGATGGCCGCTGCATGCGCAACCGATGCACCGCCCCATGCCCCTACCAGCACCGCGAATCCGATGCTAGAATAGGCTTTGAGAGCTGCTGATCGCATCATCATCGCCATGCGGAAAGGGTCAGGTCCCCCGTATTGCATTTCTCGCTTCATTGATTTAAGCCCCCCCCCCGATGGTCAGACATCTACGTATTGAATACTCGGCGAGATCGTAAACGCGTGACCCCTCGGCGTTCTCGGCGTTGATCGGCATCACAGCGCACCCCTGCATGCAGACTGAAGCCGTGGGCATTGGCGAGTAGGTCGGAACGCACCGCGGTTCCGACGCCATCTTCACGATGCCTCCACTGCTGTC
>CAMBCF010000108.1 GCA_945864585.1 Bordetella parapertussis
CATTACTCGCGTATCGCCAGTACGCCGACTTTCAGTTTCGAGCGCTACGTGACGGAAGGCATCCTGCCTCCGGCCTATACGGCCTCGAGCGATCCGGCGCGCCTGGTGCAACCGGTGCTAAAGCCTGAGATGATCGACGTATTGGTCGCGGGGGACCCAGGGCGTAACCAGTCACGCGCTTACCTGTGCAATCACATTCAGGGCGCGCCGGTGAGCAAAGCGGTACGGCTGCCGGCGAATTGGAAGTCACTGCGCAGGGGTTGATGAGATAAAAATAACTATCCTCTGGCTGCTTGGGGTCAATAGGGTGAGTTCGCGAAAGCTCCGTCTACGTACTCACGCCCGCGGACTCTCTCAGCAAGGCCAGATCAATGGCGTTGCATGGGCTGGCGCGGCAAGTTCAGCCAAACGCATCAGTCGGGTTTGATATTCGCCGCAACCAGCACCTGCCGCCAGCGCTCGACCTCGGCGCGCAGCCACGCGCCGAGTTCCTCGGGGCTGGAACCCACGGCGACAGCGCCTTGTGCCGCGAGGCCTTGCCGCACTTCGGCGAGTTTCAACACCGCGCGAAAATCGTCCGCCACTTTGTTGATGATGGGGCGCGGGGTCCTGGTCGGCGCGAAGACAGCGAACCAGCCGCTTGCGTCGAACTTCGGATAACCGGATTCGGCGATGGTCAGCACATCGGATAGCGCCGCTGAACGTTTGCCGCTGGTAACCGCCAGCGCACGCATGCGATTCGCTTTGATCTGCGGCAGCGCGGCAATCAGGTTGGTGATCGACGTTTCCACTTCGCCGGCGACCAGCGCAGTGACCGCCGGCCCCGCGCCTTTATAGGGGATATGCATGATGCTCACGCCCGCCTGCTGCTTGAACATTTCCATCGCGAGATGGCCGGTACCGCCATTGCCGCTCGATGAATAATTGATGGCGCCGGGGCGGGATTTCGCCAGTGCGACAAACTCGCGCACGTTTTTCGCCGGTATCGACGGGTGAACCAGCAGCACGTTGGCGGCAGTGCCCAGCAATGTCACGGGTTCGAAGCTGCGTACAGGGTCGAACGGCAGTTTCGCTATCAGCGAGGCATTGACCGCATGCGTGCCCGTCGTGATCAGCAGCGTGTAGCCGTCGGCAGGGGCGCGTGCCACCACGTCGGCGCCGATGACAGTGCCGCCACCGGCGCGATTATCGATTACCAGCGCGTGACCCCAGCGATCAAACAGCCGGGCGGCAATCTGGCGCGCAATGATGTCGGTGCCCCCGCCGGGTGGATAGGGAACCACTGCACGCACGACCGCGTTGGGAAATGTGGCAAGAGACTCCGCCGCGCTTGAGATGCCCGCCAACGTCAGGCCCGTCAGCAGGCCGGCGAGCAGCAATGCCTTTTGGGCCATGCTACGCATGCGTCGTCGCGGCGCACACTGCGGCGATCAGGGGGCGCACGCTCGGCGACGATTCGATGGGTGCGACGGTATCAATCAGCGTCTGCGCGATGGAGCGGGGGACGCCTACCTCCGCGCAGAGCTGGTGTGCCATATCGGTGGCTGCTGTCCACGTGACGCGATAATTGGAATCTCCAGTCTGTTCGATCCATTCCAGTTTGCGCCCATCAGCGAGCTGCACGGCGATATGCGGTTCGTAGAGCTTGCGCCCGCCGTCGGAAATGATGCGTATGCGCGGTACCAACGCATTGACGGCGGCATCATCGAAGCGGCGCAGGCCGTCAAAACTGGCGGTGCCGGTGGTCCATGCCAACGCGGCGCAAAATGGCGCGCTCATGACCGTTTGCGCGGCGCTGGTGAACGGGCCCGCAAAACGCACACCGATAAAATCCGCCTCGTACGGGTTCATGCGAATCTCCATGGATTGCACGTCGGCGCCAGCGGCTTGTTCACGCAACGCGGCCAGCCCGCGAATGATGCCGCGCAGAAATTGGCATGCCGGATACTGTTTGTAAGTGACTGCGGCGAACTCGAAATCAACGCCCAGCTTTTCAATCAAGCGGCGCCCGTAATCGACATTCTTTTTGCCGTAGGCGCGGTAAAACCCCGCGCCGCCATGCAAGGCATTCGGCGTGGCCTGAATGCCGCACGATGCAAGGTCGGCGACGTAAACACCGCTGCGCACGGCGAATCCGGCCTGGAAAGGCGATTCTTCGGTGCCGAGATCGACATACTCGCGCAATCCCCCGGCAAAATTGGCGGCAAGTCCGATGGCGTTGCGCATCGTCGTGCCATCAAAGCCGCGGATGCGCCCATGGGCAACTGTCGCGCCGAACACGCCATAGGCGGGCGTGGTTCTAAAGCCGCGCAGACTCAGATCGGCCGAGTGATCGCGCCCGATGCGCAGCGCCGATTCATAACCCGCCACGAGGCCGGACAACAGCGTCGCGCCGCTGGCGTTTTCGGTTTCTGCCGCCGCAATCGCGGAGGGAATCACCACGCCTCCGATATGGCCACAGGGGTGTGAGTCTCCTTGAACGCGCCCGGACAGCAGCACCGCATTGGCGAATGCCGCACTGCCCTGTGATGTGAGCGCGCCATCGATCAAGCGCGTGGTGCTGCCTGGCTCGCGCTGGCGTTCCGTTGCGTCCAGTGCAAGTTTCGCGGGGCGTGCTCGGCGGGTGCCAATGCCGACTGCAAGGCCGTACAGTAGGCACGCCTTAGCGTTTTCAAAGAAGGGGGCGGAAAGCGTGCGGGCATCGAACGCAGCGAGGAATTCCGCAAACGCGGTGATATCGTTCTGGCCGCTCATGTGCGGCGGCCATCGTTGCTATCGCCAATTCGGTGTGATGGCATTATCAAATATGGAATCTTGAATGGTAAGCAGAAAGTCATGTGGTAGTCTAAACGCAGCATACCAAAATCGCTCGTTAGCAGTGTTCGCAAACTTCACGTTTTCGCTGGAATAATCATATATGGACTTCAAATCGAAGCGCGGCGCAGCGTCGCGCGCCCGCAAGATCGACCCGGTATCGCTGGAAATTCTGTGGAGCCGCCTGATCGCGATTTCCGAAGAGCAGGCGGCCATGGTATTGCGCACGGCGTTTTCGAGCATCGTGCGTGAGTCCTACGATTTCACCTGTGTGCTGCTGACACCTTCGGGCGATCTGCTGGCGCAGCCGTTTCAGTCGCTGCCGGGTTTTACGCGCTGCGCTTCCACGGTAATGAAGCACTTTTTATCGCGCTGGCCAGACTGGCATCCCGACGACGTGGCGATGACCAATGACCCGTGGCTCGCGGCGGGGCACTTGAACGATGTGGCGATTGCGGTGCCGGTGTTTCATCGCGGCAAGATCGTGGCGTTCTCTGCCAACATCGCGCATCAGGCGGATATCGGGGGGCGTGGCTATTCAGCAGACGGCGCGAGCATCTTCGAGGAAGGCCTGGCGTTGCCGCCGATGAAGCTCTACAAGGCCGGCAAGGTGGTGCCGGAGGTATTGCAAATACTTGCCGAGAACGTGCGCCTGCCCGATCAGGTGCTCGGCGACATCCACGCGCAGGTGGGCGCAGCGCGGCTGGGCGCGCGGCGCGTGAGCGAGTTGCTGGACGAAGCCGGCCTCGACAATCTGGATGAAATCGCGGTGGAGGTGTTGTCGCGCTCGGAGTCGGCGATGCGCTCGGCGTTGCGCCGCGTGCGAGATGGCGTCTATACCAACGTCGGCATCATGGATGGTTTTGATGAACCGCTGACTATTGCCCTGAAGCTCACCATCAAGGGCGATAAGCTCGAATTCGATTTCACCGGCACCTCGACGCAGATCAACAAGGGCATCAACAGTTGTTACAACTACACTTATGGCTATGCCGCGTTTGCCGCGAAAGCGGTGCTGGAGCCGCTGATACCCAACAACGAAGGCGCCTATAAGCCGATCACGCTGAAAGTGCCCGAGGGCACGCTGCTCAATTCAACGCGTCCGGCGCCCGGCAACAGCCGTGGCCGCGTCGGACACATGATCGTGCCGGTGGTGTTCGGCGCACTGGCCAAGGCGCTGCCCGATGTGGTGCCCGCCGAATCCGGCAGCCCCGCGCCGCGCCTGAACTTTTTCGGCAATCGCGAAGACGGCAGCGCATTCCAGTGCATGCTGATCACCAGCGGCGGTCTGGGCGCAGGACGCGATCGCGATGGCCTCGCCGGGAAATCGTTTCCCACGAATACCAAAATGGCGTCGCTGGAAATCATGGAAAGCCAGTCGCCGATACGTTTTCTCAGACGCGAACTCGTGTGCGATTCCGGTGGCGCCGGGCGTCATCGCGGCGGCCTCGCGCAGGAGATCATGGCGAAGGTGCTGGGCCGCAAGAGCATGTATGTGTCAACCAGTTCCGAGCGCATCAAGAATCCGCCGCGTGGCTATCGCGGCGGGCTGCATGGCGCGGGCGCGTTGCTGAGCCGCAATAATGGCGAGTATCTGGCGCCGAAAGGGCGCACGCTGCTCAAGGCCGGCGACATCGTAACGGTCAGAACGCCGGGGGGCGGTGGATTTGGGCCGCCACGGTCGCGCGACAAGGCGGCGCTGGAGCAGGATGTGCGGCAGGGTTACGTCAGCAAGTCCGGCGCGGGCAAGGGCAAGGCGCGCACGCGCAAGGCGGGCGCATGAAAGCCGCGTGCTTCAGACTGGGAGTGGATGTCGGCGGCACGTTTACGGATTTTGTGCTGATCAATGTAGCGACCGGCGAATTGTTCCGCGAAAAATGTCTTACCACGCCCGACGATCCTGTGGTTGGCATCATGAACGGCGTGGCGCGGCTGCAGGCCGCCGGCGTGGTTAAGCCGGAAGACATCAAAGGCATCGCACACGCGACGACGCTGGTGACCAACACGTTGATCGAGCGCAAGGGGGCGAAGACCGGTTTGCTGGCTACCGAAGGCTTTCGCGACATCATCGAACTTGGCAGCGATATGCGCTACGACATGTACGATCTTGCGATTGAGTTTCCCGAGCCGCTGGTCGAACGCGCGCTGCGGCTTGGCATACACGAGCGCATGGCCGCAACCGGCGAGTCGCTGGCGGCGCCCACGGCGGCGGATGTACGCAAGCAGGTGCGCACGTTACTGCGCAAAGGGGTCGCCTCTATAGCGGTGTGTTTTTTGCACAGCTATCGCAGCCCGCGGCACGAGCAGCAGGTGCTTAAACTGATACGCAAAGAGTTTCCGCAGGTGGCAATATCGATCTCGTCAGTGGTGGCGCCCGAGATCCGTGAATACGAGCGCACGGTGACAGTGATCGCGAACGCGTATGTGCAGCCAGTGGTGCGCTCGTACCTGGAGCGATTTGAAAAGACCATGGCGGCGGCGCGCATCAAGGCCCCCATATTGGTGATGCTGTCGAATGGCGGCATGACCACGCCAAGGATTGCCGCCGAGGTGCCGATACGCCTGATCGAATCCGGCCCGGCGGCGGGCGTGCTGTCGGCGTGCCACGCCGGCGCACGCATCGGCGAACCGAATCTGCTGGCGTTCGACATGGGCGGCACCACGGCCAAGGCCTGCTTCATCGAAGACGGCAAGCCTGCGTTCACGGGTCAATTTGAAGCAGCGCGCATGAAGCGCCAGTTTCGCGGTTCCGGCATGCCGCTGAAAGTGCCGTCGGTGGAGATGATTGAAATCGGCGCGGGCGGCGGCTCCATTGCGCGGCTGGATGGTACGGGCTTGCTCAAGGTGGGGCCCGATTCGTCGGGTGCAGTTCCCGGGCCGGCCTGCTATGGGCGCGGCGGCAAGTCGCCGGCCGTCACCGACGCGGACTTGCTGCTGGGCTATCTCGATCCAGGTTATTTCCTCGGTGGCGATATGGCGCTGGACATCAGCGGTGCACGGGCGGCGTTGCAGGCGCTGGGCAAACGTTGCGGCCTCGATGTCACCGCCACGGCGGCCGGCATTGCACAGGTGGTGAACCAGAACATGGCGACGGCCATACGCATCCACGCAGCGGAGCGCGGCAAGGATTACCGCCGTTCCAGCCTGTTTGCGTTTGGTGGCGCGGGGCCGGTGCATGCCTACGAGATCGCGCGCATTCTGCGTATCGGGCGCATTATTTGTCCGCTGGGCGCGGGCACCAATTCCGCGTTCGGTCTGCTGGCCGCACCCGTGGCGGTGGACCTGTCGCGTTCGTACAATGTACCACTGCACGAAATCGGCTGGGAGCGCCTCAATGCGCTGTATGCCGACATGGAAATTGAGGCGCGCCGCATGTTGTCGGATGCGGGCGTGAAGGCGCCGAAGCTGGTCCGTTCAGCGGATGTGCGTTTTGTCGGACAGGGGTTTGAACTGCACGCCGCCGTGCCCGGCGGCAAGTTGACGGCGCGCGCCACGCGTTCCATCGAAGCGTCGTTTCACGCGGTCTACAAGTCGGTGTACGAAGAAGTGCCGGGCAGTCTGCCGGTGGAGGCAATCACCTGGCGTTTGCGTGCGTCGGGACCGGAGCCCGAGGTTTCCGCTACCTTCGGCGTGACGCAAGCGAAGCGCAAGGCCCGCCCGGCGCGGCGCGCGTTTTTTCCGGAATTGCGAAAATTTGTTTTAACGCCGGTTTATGATCGCTACGCGCTGAAGGCATCCGACACCATCCAGGGGCCAGCGATCGTGGAAGAGCGTGAATCCACTGCGGTGATCGGACCGCGTGGGCGAGGGAAGATAGACAAGGATTTGAATCTGGTGATTGATATTCAGCCGTAGGCTGGCAACCCACACTTCGAGAAGCGAGGCGCGCAAAAATGGATATGACGAAAAGACTGCGGCAACTGATGAATGCGCCCGGCCCGATACTGGCGCCCGGCATATACGACTGCATTTCCGCCAAGGTAGTCGAGCGCGCCGGCTACGACGCGGCGTTTGTCAGCGGCGCGGCGGTGACCGCCAGCGTGCTGGGTTATCCCGATGTCGGCTTGCAGACCATGCCGGAAATACTCGCGCAGGTGCGCAATATGGCGCGCGCGGTGGAGATTCCGCTGATTGTTGATATCGACACCGGTTACGGCAACGCACTGAACATGATGCGCGCGATCCGCGAATTCGAGGCAGCGGGTGCGGCGGACGTATTTTTCGAGGATCAGGGCTTTCCCAAGCGCTGCGGCCATTTCGAAGGCAAGAAGCTGATCACGGATCAGGAAATGGCGGTCAAGGTGCGCGCCGCCTGCGAGGCTCGGCGTTCGCCGGATTTCTTGATCATTGCACGAACGGATGCGCGCGCCGTTGAGGGCCTGGATCGTGCCATCGAGCGCGCCCAGGCTTATGTGGAAGCCGGCGCGGATGCGATTTTTGTTGAGGCGCTGCTGAGCGAAGTGGAAATGCGCAAGGCCGCCGCCGCGATCAAAGCGCCGCTGCAGGCGAACATGAGCGAAGGCGGTGGCAAGACGCCCATCGTTCACTATGACAAATTGCATGAGATCGGCTTCAAGATTATTTCCTACAGTGGCTTGCTACAGCGCACGGCAGTAAAGGGCATGCAGAACGCTCTGGGCGTGCTGCGCAAGGAAGGCAGTGCTGAGTCGTTGTATCCCGAGCACCTGTGCAGTCTGGTCGACCGCAGCGCCTTGCTCGGGCTGGATAAATTCTACAAACTCGAAGAGCGACTCTACGGGCCGTTGCTGGATAGTGAAAAGAGTTGGCGCAGCCAGTTGGATGCACAAGCAAAGCAGGCGGGCGCGAATGACAAGCTGCCGTTTTAAAGGACGAACCGGGTGAAGCCAATTCTGTATGCACCAAGGATTTTCGCGTTTCTCGCGCTGAGTTTCGGCGCGGTGCCGCTGTGCGCCGCGCAAGCCGAAAAATTCCCCGTGCGCCCGCTGCGCATCGTGGTGCCTTCCACGCCGGGCGGCGGGCTGGACGTGATGGCGCGCATCATGGTGCCGCGTCTGACGGAAAAATGGGGCACGCAGGTGGTTGTCGATAATCGTGCGGGGGCGGGCGGCATCATTGGCACCGACATTGTTTCAAAGGCCGCACCCGATGGTTACACGATGTTGCTGGTAACCACGGGGTTTGTAACAAATCCGTTTTTAATCAAACAGTTACCATATAAAACACCGCAAGACTTCGAGCCTATCACCATCGTCGGTTCGACGCCCGTGGTGCTGGTCGCGCACCCGACACTCAATGTGCGCACGATCAAAGAGATGCTGGCGCTGGCCAAGGAGCGCCCGGAAAAACTCACCTTCGGATCGTCGGGGCAGGGCAGCGGCGGACATCTGTCGATGGTGTTGATGCAGCGTGTTGCCGACGTGAAATTCATCCACGTGCCGTACAAAGGCGCGGGGGCAGCGACGGCTGCGATAGTGGGTGGCGAGGTGCAATTGTTGTTCACTGCGCCAAGTGCTGCGCTGTCGCAAGTGAAGGCCGGCCGCTTGCGCGCGCTGGCCGTGACCAGTGCGAAACGCGTGGGCGTGATGCCGGATGTGCCGAGCGTTACCGAGGTGGGGCTAGCCGGATGCGTGGTCGATGGCTGGTATGGCTTGCTCGCGCCGGCGGGCACGCCCAAGGTGTTGATCGACCGCATCTACAATGACGTGCTGACGGTGATGAAGCTGCCGGATGTGGCGGTGAAACTGCAAGGCGTGGGCTTTGAACTGGATGGCCGGCCACCCGCGCAGTTCAAACAATATTTGCAGGACGAAATGAAGCGCTGGGGCGCGGTCATCGGCGAAGCCGGATTACGGGGAGAGCAGTAAATATGGATACGCAAGCCATATCGACAGCAGCACAAAAGGCAGCAACGATTTCCAGTGAACTGGCGCAGTTTGTCACGGGCTTTGACGGCGCGCGCGTGCCTGCGGAGGTGCGGCGCCGGGCGAAACTGCTGATGCTCGACGCCATCGGTATCGCATTTGCCTCGACGCGTTTTCCGTTCGCCAGCGGCGCGCTGGATGCGTTGCGCGAGTTCGGCAGTGGCGATTGCGAGGTCATCGGCGTGGCCGACAAACTCGCGTTGCGCGATGCGGTGCTGATGAATGCCATACTGGTGCATGGCCTTGATTACGACGACACCTACTTGCCGGGCTCCGTGCATCTCACGGCCAGTTGCGTTCCGGTGTCGCTGGGGGTGGGCAGTCAGCGCGGGGTCACGGGCGCGGAATTGCTCACGGCCTGCACGCTGGGGCTGGAGGTTGATTCGCGACTGGGCATCGCCGGTAACGGGGGGTTCCTGCGCGCGGGATTCCACGCCACCAGCATCCTTGGCACTTTTGCCTGCACGCTGATCGCTGGCCGGCTGATGGGGTTGAATGCACAACAACTCACCATGGCGCAGGGCATCGCCTTGAGTACCGCTTCCGGCAATATGCAGCCGATGCAGGACGGTTCGTGGACGAAGCGCATGCATCCGGGCTGGGCAGGCGTGGCGGCGATTACCTCCACCATGCTGGCGAAGCACGGTTTCATCGGCCCGTCGGAAACCTACGAAGGGCGCTTTGGTTTGTTCCCGCATTTTCTCGGTGAACATTTCAAGCAGGCCGATCTCGGCGCGATTCTGCGCAACGTCGGTGAGAAGTGGGAGTTTCCGCGCGCGTCGATCAAGCTGTATCCTGCGTGCCATCAGTCGCATGCCTTCATGATCGCGACGCGCAAGCTGGCGCAGGAACATCGGATCAAGGCCGACGATATCGAATCGATACTTACGCTGGTGACCGCGCCCGCGGTGCCGCTGATCTGCGAACCGGCGGATGTAAAACGCGCGCCCGACAGTAGTTACGGCGCGCAATTCAGCCTGCCGTACGCGGTGGCCTGCTGCATCATGAGCAATCGCTTCGGGCTGGATGAACTGGAAGAGCCGTCGTATACCGATCCGGGGCTGCGCAAGCTGGCCGCCAAGGTGAGTTACCAGATTGATCCGAATTCTGGCTTCCCCAAGTTTCGTTCCGGTGAGGTGATCGTGCGCATGAAAAACGGCATGGTCTATTCGAAGCGCGAAAGCGTGCTGCCCGACGAGCCCGCAAGCGAAAGCGAGATCGTGGACAAGTTCATGATCAATGTCGAGCCAGTGATGAACCAGGCGCGCGCGGAAAAAATACGCGACATACTGCTCGATCTGGAAAAGCTTGCCGACGCGCGTACGTTGACGGCCCTGTTGAGCGGGGCAGGCAAGTAGCCATGAGTGCGCGGCTTTTACTTCCGGCAGTCCTGCTGGCTTGCGCTTCAAGCGTGGTGAACGTTTCGGCGCAGACCTATCCGGATCGCCCGGTGCGCTTCGTCGTGCCGTATCCGCCGGGCGGAGCAACCGACATCATTGCACGCACGCTCGGACAAAAACTTTCCGACGCGCTCAAGCAACAAATCGTGGTGGACAATCGCGGCGGCGCGGGGCAGATCATCGGTACTGATATCGTGGCGAAGTCGGTGCCCAACGGCTATACGATATTGCTCGCATCGGTGACGCACTCGATCAATCCCGCGCTGTTGTCGAAGCTGCCGTACGACAGCGTGAAGGATTTTGCCGCGATCACGCTGGTGGCGAGCGGGCCGAACGTGCTGGTGGTGCATCCTTCGTTGCCGGCGCGCTCGGTGGCGGAGTTCGTCAAGCTGATGAAGGCAACGCCCGGCAAATACAACTACGCCTCGTCAGGCAATGGTTCGGGCGGCCACCTCGCCACCGAGTTGTTCAAGAGCATGGCGGGCATCGACATCAGTCACATCCCTTACAAGGGCAACGGGCCTGCCACTGTGGACCTGCTCGCGGGACAAGTGCCGATCATGTTCACCAGCACGGCGCCGATGCTGCCGCATATGCGCAGCGGCAAGCTGCGCGGCCTGGCCACCACCGGCGCATCGCGCTCTTCTGCAACGCCGGAAATTCCCACGATTGCCGAGTTGGGTTTTCCCGGCTATGAAGCCAGTCTTTGGTACGCCATACTCGCTGCTGTGGGTACACCGCTAGCGATCATCAAGACACTCAACACCCAGTTTGTCGCTGCGCTGAAAGCGCCGGATGTGCGCGAACGTTTTACCGGGTTGGGCATCGACGTGGCAGGAAGCACTCCGGATGAGTTCGATAAGCATCTACGTTCGGAATTGACGAAGTGGGAGAAAGTCATCCGCATCGCGAAAATTCGCACGGAGTAGAAAAAGGCGGCACCATACTGTTGGTTCATTTTCGCAGCCAGTGCGGCTTCAATGACGACTTTAGTCAATTGCTTGAGCATGCCATTTTCGCCAATTAAATCAGTGGGTTTCTTGTAGTTCGCGATGACGTGATCCAGCAGGGCTTGCGGGATCGCGACTTGGGGTTCTTTGGCTTCTTTGCTCTCGTTGCTGTCGGTCATTGCGGCTCCTTGGGGTGAATAAGAGCCTGGCAAATTTCAATCTATACAAAATTCCTTGCACCCTTCCATTCGCGTTACACTTTTACGAATTCGCCGAGCACAGAATAAAATAATGCGTAAAAATAAAGACTTACAATACATTGGCTTTATTGGCCTCGGAAAGGCTGTGAAGATTGTCATGGATTGTTCAACCACCGGCCCGCAGTTCGCGAGCGAGCTTGGTGCCGATCTCGCCAAACACCTACAAAGACATCCAGCTTTGCATGAAAGAAGCCGACAGGCTCGGCGTCACCATGCTGATGGGCAACATGGCGCGCCAGCTCTGGGCTTATGGCGTGAACCACGGCGGCGCCAAGCGTGATTCCTCGCCCTGATTACCTATCTCGAAGCATGGGCAGGCGTTAAAGTCGTGGGCAAGGCCGGCAAGGGGCGTGCGTGAACGTTGCACGCTTGGCCAATGCGCTCGGCATCATGATGCTCGCCACGAGCGGTATGAGCCTTGCGCAGTCCCCAGCGTATCCCGAGCGCCCGGTGCGAGTGATCGTGCCGTTCGCGCCTGGCGGCGGCACCGATATCACCACCCGGATCATGGCTGCGAAGCTTGGCGAATCGCTGGGCCAGATCTTCATCATCGACAATCGTCCGGGCGCAGGCAGCATGCTCGGCACCGAAATCGCAGCACGTGCCACGCCCGATGGCTACACTATACTTGGCGTGTCGCCTGAATTCACCGTGAATCCCAGCCTGCAACCGAAAGTGCCGTACGATGCCTTGCGCAACTTCACGCCGATCATACGAATGACGTTTGGGCAGTACTTTCTCGCGGTACGGCTTAACGTGCAGGCGACTTCCGTCAAGGCGTTGATCGCTTACGCGAAGGCGAATCCGAAAGTGCTGAGCTACGGTTCGTCCGGTAACGGAAGCGCCAACCACCTGGCGGGAGAACTCTTCAAGTCGATGGCCGGCATCGACATGGTGCATATCCCCTACAAAGGTTCCGGTCCGTCAAATGCCGCGTTCCTTTCGGGCGAGGTGCAAGTGCTGTTCAGCAGCATCACGGCGATTGTGCCGCATGTGAATGCGGGCCGCGTGCGCGCGCTCGCGGTCACCGGGCCGAAGCGCTCGCAGGTGTCGCCGAACACGCCCACCGTCAGCGAAGCCGGGTTGCCGGGTTACGAAGTCACCGGCTGGTACGGGCTCATCGCGCCCGCGAAAACGCCGGCAGCCAGTATCGAGCGCCTCAATGCGGAAGCCAACCGCGCGCTGCCGTCGTTGAAGGATCGCTACGCCGAGTTCGGCAGCGAAATCGTGGGTGGCACGGCGCGCGAGTTCGGCGATTTTCTGGCGCAGGACATCGCCAAATGGGCCAAGGTCGTAAAAATTTCCGGTGCGCGGCCCGATTGAGTTCCTGTTTCAGCCCACAAGCGCAACACGTTGCACTCACTTCTCGATCGATATTGTAGAGACGGTCATGACACCCATGCACGCATTGCACAAGATTCTTGCCGACCATGCACACCCCAGACCCGCTAGCGTCAAGGCGGGCGATTTTCTCGAGGTGGAACCCGACGTGTTTGCGTTCCAGATGGCCGACAACGCCGAGGAGGTCGACATGCTCGAAACTGATTTGAGGGAACTCGGCGTCACGCAGTTGCCGTTGAAAGACAAGATGTTTCCGTTTCTCGATCATGCATCGCCCGCGCCCAATTCGGGCATTGCGGCCGGGCAAAAACGCTGGCGTGAGTTTTTTCGTTCGCATGGCATTCCCATGCAGGATGGCGGCGCGGGCATTTCGCACCTGATCATGGCCGAACAGGGTGTGGTCGGCCCCGGCATAGTGTTGGCGCTGCGCGATTCGCATACGCCCACCAGCGGCGCGCTTGGCGCTTTTGCCGCCTCACTTGCGGGTGGAAGGCTGTCGCTGCTGGCGCTGGGCCGCTACATCATCGACGTACCAAAAATCATGCTGTTCAGGATTGAAGGTGCGTTGAGAAAGGGTGTTTATGCGCGCGACGTCGCATTGCACATCAATGCACGGGTGGGCCAGCGAGCGGCCCTCGGCCACGCGGCGGAGTTTACCGGGTCTTTCGTGCGCAACCTCGGCATGGACATGCGCTTTACCCTGTGCAACATGGGCACTGAGATGGGCGCGATGGCCTCGTATATACAGCCCGACGAAGTGACCGGGGCCTACGTGAAAGGCCGCGGAACCAAAACATTCAAAGTGTACGAAACGGATGCGGATTACCAATACGATGCGCTGCATGAGTTCGACATCTCCAATCTCGAGCCACAAATTGCCCTGCCCCACGCGCCCACCAACGTCAAGCCTCTCAGCGCGGTCGAGGGCCAACGTGTCGATCAGGCGTATCTGGGCTCGTGCGCGAGTGGGCGGCTCGAAGACATCGCCGCTGCGGCAGTCATACTCAAAGGACGCAAGGTGCATCCCGACGTGCGTTTGATCGTGGTGCCCGGTTCGCGTGAAGTGGTGAAGGCCGCGACGCGTCTGGGTTACATAGATATCCTGCTCGATGCGAATGCCACTGTCACCAGCGCCGGTTGCGGCGCATGCCCCGGACAAGGCGGCGGCATACTCGCGCCCGGCGAGGTGGCGATATCGTGCAACACGCGCAATTTCGAGGGCCGCATGGGCGCGGGCGCACAAATCTATCTGGGTTCGCCCGCCACCGTGGCCGCATCTGCCATCGAAGGCCGCATCGCCAACCCTGCCCGCTATCTTTGAAACGAGGTTGCCATGAAAGTAACCGGAACCGCATGGAAATTCCCGCAGGACGACATCAATACCGACCTGATTCGTCTCGAAACATATTCGCACCTGTCGCTTGCCGATCAGGCGAAACACTGCCTGGAAACGCTCGATCCGACATTCGCCTCAAAAGTGAAAGCCGGAGATATCGTCATCGGCGGCCGCAACTTCGGCTGCGGATCGTCGCGCCTGGCTCACGCCGCGTTGAAGGCGCTGGGCATCGGCGCGGTGATCGCGGAATCGTTCGGGCGGATATTCTTCAGGAGCAGTATCAGCGACAATCTGCTCGTCACGCCGTTCCCCGGAGTGGTTGATTTCGTCAGCACCGGTGACCGTATCGAACTCGATGTGGTGTCGGGAGAGTTAAAAAATCTCACCACGCGCAAGGTACTCGCAAGCGCGCCATTGCCCAATGTACTGCGCGAAATCGTCGAGTGCGGCGGCGAAAAAGGCTGGATCAAATCACGGTTGGCACGCAGGACTGAAGCAGTCAATTAGCCTTACTGCGCAAATTGCGAGGAGTACAAGATCGCGCATGATTTGCACGTTATCGCTCCCGCCAATCTGTGCAAGCCTGTGAGAGAAGGCCCGGTCAGGCTATGATTTAGCAATTCGCATCCCACAGGAGAATTGTGATGCCCAAGCTGCAAGTTTCCGCCGACCTGGAAATGCACTATCAGGTCGATGACTATACCGATCCCTGGCTCCAGCCCGAGACGATACTCATGCTGCACGGCAACTGCGAGTCCAGTGACGCTTGGTACGGATGGGTGCCGCATCTCGCGCGTCATTTTCGCGTCGTGCGACCCGACATGCGCGGCTTTGGCGCGTCCACGCCGATGCCGCGTGATTATCCCTGGACGCTCGACGTCATCGTCGATGACTTGAGCCGCCTCATGGATGCGCTCGGCGTCGAGCGTTTTCACCTCATCGGCGCGAAGATCGGAGGAACGATGGCCCGCGGCTTTGCCGGTCGGCGTCCAGACCGCGTGCGCACTCTCACTGTGGCCGGGACGCCGACGCCGTTCCGGGAAGGCGCTGCTGCACGCATCCCCGCGCTGACCACGGAATTCGCAAAGAACGGAATCGAACCTTGGCTGCGCGACCATGGCGGGCCGTCTCGGGAGCGCTTTTCCTCTGGAGGGCGTCGAGTGGTGGGCGAAATTCATGAGCCGCACCGCTACTTCGAGCCAGATCGGCTGGATCGCGACGGTTGCGTGCGTGGATATCACGGCGGAAGTGGCGCGGATCGCGTGCCCGACGCTCGTCATCACGACCGAGAAAAGCTCGCTTGCCACGGTGGAGGAGAACCGTGCGTGGCAGCAGCAGATTCCGAACTCGACGCTACTGGTGCTGCCCGGCGACTCCTATCACGTCGCGGCAACCGACCCGGATCGCTGCGCGCTGGCGACGCTGGAATTCATTCTGCGCAACAACCGCGTTGAACGGTTAGCGCCCATTGAACATCGGCTCAAATAGGCAGCGTAGCGACGCTTGGGCCGAGCAGATTGTCAGACCGTCACTCGGGCTTGATGCCGGCAGCCTTGATCACTCTTGACCATTTCGCAAGCTCGTCGCGGGTATACGCAGCGAGTTGTTCGGGCGTGCTGCCCTGTGGATCGGCAGCGAGTTCGAGAAAGCGTCGCTTGACTTCAGCTACGGCGAGCGCCTTCTGGATCTCGCGGTTCAGCCGCGTGACGATGGCGCCCGGCGTGGCTGCGGGCACGACGATCGCGTACCAGTTGACGAGTTCGTAGCCGGGCAGGCCGGCTTCGGAAATCGTCGGCATTGCGGGCATGATGGCGGTGCGCTGGGCGCACGTGACCGCGATGCCGCGTATCTTGCCTTCCTTGACAAATGGCAGCACTGCAGAAATTGCATTAAAAAAAGGATCGTTGGCGAGATTAGTGGGTGCTTTTTCTGTTACCGAACGGGGTTTGCGTGTGAGTTGAAGAATTTGTATAGCTTGCGGCATGTGGCGTCGAAAGAGTTTTGCTGAGATTCTGTAATGCTTGGCCAGATCAGTGGTCCGCCTTCTTCTTCAATCATTTCGGCGATAGCCTGCTCGACGGGCATCTTGTTAAACGTGGTGTCCTCATG
>CAMBCF010000109.1 GCA_945864585.1 Bordetella parapertussis
AGTTGCGCTTGAACAAGCCCACCGAAGATGGGGAGACGATCATTCGTCTGCTCACCAATCTGCCCGCATCCGAATTCAGCTCCCTGGCGCTCGCACGCCTCTACCGCCGTCGCTGGCGCATCGAGATGATGTTTCAACGACTCGAATCGGTGTTGCAAAGTGAGATACCTGCCTTGGGGCATCCGCGCGCAGCCGCTGGTACGTCCACCCCAAATGCCTTTGGAGGCGCGGCTGAAAATCAAATGATCTATCTGCTTGACACCAATGTCTGCATCCAACTGCTCAACGAAAAACACAAGGTCATTCTGCAACACTTTCGCCGGCATGTTCCCGCAGACATTGCGCTGCGCAGCGTGGTCAAGGCGGAGTTGTTGTATGGTGCGCGGCGCAGCCAACGCGTAGCAGCCAATCTGCAATAGCTCAAAGCCTTTTTCGCCCCGTTGCAAAGCCTGCCTTTTGATGACGAATGCGCTGAACACTACGGGCAAATCCACGCCGACTTGCTGACACTCGGCAAGCCCATTGGTCCGAACGACACCCTGATCGCTGCTATCGCACGCGCCCACGACGCGACCCTGATTACCCACAACACGGGGGAGTTCAGCCGGGTAGCCGGGTTGCGGGTGGAAGATTGGGAGGTGGCTTGACGCAAATTATCGTGAGTAGAATCTGGCGCTCCGCCCAGCGCCGCTACACCGTTCATGGACAGCGCTCACTACGGGTGGCCGGATAAAGGCTTTGCTTCAGTTTGCGCGGCGCCAACATCTGGATACGCTGGAGGAACCGTGCGAATTCCTCGCGCCGATGGTTGCCGAACAGGGGATCGTCATTTTCGCTAAAGGCAGCAGCCATGCGCGCCCAGTTCTGCGGGCTGATGATGTCACGGCTGTGATCGAGAAGATCTTCCTCGCGACGCATGTGTTCAACCATTTGCGCCGCATAGGCATCGACACCCGCCCGCAGGGTAGCGAGCATGCCGGGCGCGCCACCCTGATAATGCACCAGCTGACGATAGAAATCGGCAACCGCGCACGCACTACTCGCGTGCTGTGCCTGCAATCCGCCGATTACGCCGTCAAATTCAGACATCGCCGCGCCCAGCGATTTGAAAATATATTCGTCTTCCTTGAGGTGGTGACAACGCTCCTGAAAGTCGTCTATGTAATAAAGCGCGGCCGCGAACAGAGCGAATTCCGGTTCACCATGGCCCGCTTCAACCTTGCGCAACAGTTGTTGCAGGGTATGCAATACCGCGCCCAGCGCGCGGTGTTCCGCTTTGATGGTGGCAATCGCCACATCCCTGTCGCTCATGCTGGCGTCCCTGTCTGGCGCTGCGCGTGCAAGCGCATTCACCGCCGCACTATCGCGCGTCCGCTGCGGCGATGCGTTGATCCAGATCAAACAAAAACAGCCGCATATAAGGGGGACTCTTGGGCACCTCTATAAATCTACGTGCCGTCATTCCGGCGCTGGATAGACCAGTGGAAATAATCAGTCCCGCTTCGCTTGCGCCAGACGCACGCTCAGTTGCACGATACCGGCGTCGTTGCCGTAATTCAGGGAAAACCCCAGTTCGCGCGCCAGCGACAGCATGCGTTGGTTGCCGCGCAGTACGCTGCCGGTAAGCACGCCGGTGCCACGCGCAGCGCATTAACGGATGATCTTTTTCGTCAGCAGCGAACCCAGACCCTGGCCCTTGAGGTCGGAGCGCACCAGTATCGCGAACTCAGCGTTTGCATTGTCGGGGTCGGCAATCGCCCGCACCACGCCCCAGGTCTGTGCCGTGGCCTGACCATCATCGACGCTGGCGATGAACGCCATTTTCGTGGTCGTAATCGATCTGCGTAAAACGCGCGAGCTGGTTATGCGACATCACCTGCAAGGCGTAAAAGAATCGCAACTGAATATCTGCCACATCCACGCGTGGCAGGAGCTGCGCATGCTGCGGCTCATCTTCCGGACGGATAGGGCGCAGCATCACCTCGCGACCGTTCATCATCACCGGTTGTTCCAGTTCGCTGGGGTAAGGCCGGATAGCCAGCCGATCCGCGCCGGCACTGGTGGATTTCACGGCACGCATAAGCGCGTCGAGCGCGATCACACCGTTTTCGTCCACTAGCAGCGGGTTGATATCGATTTCCGCGATATCAGCAGCATCCACCATGAGGTGTGATAGCTTGACCAGCGTGAGATGCAGTGCCTCGCGGTTTGCAGGCGGACGGTCACGATACCCGTCCAGCAGGCGCGCCACGCGCGTGCGGGAAACCAGATCGGCGGCAAGCGCCATATTCAGCGGCGGCAACGCCACCGCGCTATCGGCGACGATTTCCACCGCCACGCCGCCCTGCCCAAACAGCATCACCGGGCCGAACACCGCATCCACCGCCGCACCGACGATAATCTCGTGTGCCTTGGGCTTCACCACCATTTCCTGAACCGTGAACCCGGTGAGTTGCGCCTGCGGCGCATGCTGGTGCACCCGTTGCAGCATCGCCTCTGCGGCCTGGCGAACCTCGCAGGCATTCGCGAGATTCAGCGCCACGCCGCCCACATCTGATTTATGCGTAATCTGCGGGGAGAGTATTTTCAGCGCTACCGGAAATCCCATCTCTGTCGCGGCTTTGATTGCCTCGTCGGTGCTGGCGGCGCCACGCGTGCGCACCACGAGTATGCTGTAAGCGGTGAGAACCGCCCGCGTTTCAGTCTCGCTCAACCACTCGCGCCCGGCCTGTAGCGCTGCGCTCACCGCGTTTCGCGCCGCCGTTGCATCCGGCGCAAAATCACGCGGCACGGAGGACGGTGTCTGCATCAGCATTTGCTGGTTGCGCTGATACACCACGAGTTGCACAAACGCACTGACCGCCTGTTCGGGCGTGTCATAGCAGGGGATGCCTGCGGTTTCGAAGATGCTTCTCGCCTCCGCCACGGTATCCGCACCCAACCAGCATGAGAGTACGTGCTTGCCTTTAGCCAGCGGTGCGCACGCGCGTGCGATGTCCGCGGCAGGCACGATGGCGGTGGGCACATGGATAAAAAGAATGGCGTCGCTAGCGTTGTCTTCGAGCAGCGCTTGCAGCGTCGAAACGTAACGTGACACGGGCGCGTCACCGATGATGTCTACTGGATTGCCGTGCGACCACTTCGCGGGCAACGCACCATCCAGTCGTTGCATGGTAGTCGTGGAGAGGCCGGCAAGTTGACCACCATCCAGCGCAACGGCGTCCGCCGCCATCACGCCGGGACCGCCGCCGTTGGTCATGATGGCGAGCCGGTTTCCGTTGACCGGTTGAGCACGCGCCAGCGTTTCCACCGCTTCGAACAACGCTTGTATGGTATCCACGCGCAACATGCCGGCACGGCGCAACGCCGCATCGTATACGTCGTCCGCTCCGGCGAGCGCACCGGTATACGATGCCGCGGCACGTGCACCTTCAGGCGCGCGGCCGGCTTTCACCACCAGCACCGGCTTGTGGCGGGCGGCCGCGTGCGCCGCCGACATGAATTTGCGCGCGGACGTAATCGATTCGATGTACAGCAGAATGGCGCGCGTGGCACTGTCGCTCGCCAGATAATCCAGCACGTCGCCAAAATCCACATCCGCCGCTTCGCCGAGCGAGATGAAATGCGAGAAGCCGATGCCACGTGATTTTGCCCAATCGAGCACCGCGGTGGTCAATCCGCCCGACTGCGACACAAAAGCAAGATTGCCGGTCAGTGCTGACGTATGCGCAAAGCTCGCGTTGAGGCCGAGTCCGGGCACCAGCAGTCCGACGCAGTTCGGACCCAGAATACGCAGCAGGTGCGGGCGCGCCGCCGCGCGCATGGCTTGCAGGATGGTGTTGCCTTGCGCATCCCGTGCTTTGGCGAACCCTCCCGTGGGCACCACCGCGGCACGGGTTCCGCGCCTGCCCAGTGCATCAATCAAGGCGGGGATGGTTGCCGGCGGCGTTGCAATCAGTGCCAGATCCGGTGTCTGTGGCAAGTGCGCCACGTCCGGATAAGCAAGTTGGCCAGCGACCATGATATGCGCGGGATTCGCCGCGTAGATCGGCCCGCTGAATCCGCCTGCAAGCACATTACGCATCACGGTTGCGCCGACACTCCCGGCACGATCCGACGCGCCGATCACCGCAATCGATTTCGGTCGGAACAAAAACTCAAGGTTGCGTATGCTTATTGAGATCGAATATCACAGACCAGGCGCGCCGGGGTGTTGATGCAGATCAAATTCGGCACAGACAAATCGCGAAGCAAAATTCCAAAGTCCAACCTTGTCAAATACGAATTCCGCCTGCGCGATGGAGTAGCCGGCCCGTGGATCCATGCTCAGCCCATTGTGAGCCTGGGCATTACGATAGTCATAGGCTGAGGGTTTATGGCTCAATCGTGTGCGTAGATATCGCATACTGCGTAATATTCCAGGTGGTGAGTGCGTGTCAGCAGCTTTTATTCCTAAGGCAGCGGAGCGCGAGCTATGCGATCTCGACGATGTCGTCACTTTCGAGCACGGTTAACGCTGCGTGGAGCCGATTCAGGAGCAACACACGAAGCGCCTCGTTTAATACATTGCCGCAGGTGAACCAAATGAGTTTGGGTGGCGCGCCGAAACGGCTCACCATGCCCTACCTACGCGGCTAGGCGAACGATTTCGCTGCGTTGGGCAGCGAACTGCAAGCTTGCGCGAATGTCATCGTGCTCTAGGTCAGGAAAATCCGCGAGTATCTGCGCTTCCGTTACGTCGGCGGCAAGCAGTTCCAGGATGTCACTCACGCGTATACGCATGCCGCGAATGCATGGCCGACCGCCGCATTGCAGCGGGTTGAAGGTAATGCGGTCGATGCGGTTTTCGCTTGTATTTATCATGCGCACAATCATACGCCGGAGGTTGGATTCGTCAACGATTTTAAGTAATGGATCGATCATGCGTCAAGCCGCTGCTACTGTAGGACGGGCTCGGCGCGCTGTTTGCGCCGTAGCCCGCCGCTTGCGCGGCACGCCACGATTTGTCAGAACCCCATACGCTGCACGCCGCCCTCCTGCTTGAACGCCAACTCGTCACGCAATTCGCAGATGAACTGCGCCGCTGGCGGCGTCTCGCCAAGCAGACGAAAGCGCTGCACTACGGCAGCAAAGTCACCAGGCGTCGCGCAGATCAGTTGTTCCGCCTGCGCCAGCTGAACCTCGCACGCGGGTTCAGCGCCTAACGTCTTGAGCGTGGCCACCAGCATCCTGCACACCTGCTCCGGCTCAAGGTAATCGAAACGCAACTTGAGCGAAAACCGGCGCAGCGCAGCGTGGTCCAGGCGATGCATCAGATTGGTAATACACACGAACATGCCAGTGAATTGTTCCATTTGCGCCAGCAGTTCGTTGGTCTCGGTGAGTTCCCAGCGTGCCCGCGCATCGCGCCGGTCGCACAGAAACGAATCCGCTTCATCGAGCAGCAGCAGCGCGCCTTCGTCGGTGGCCTGCTCAAACGCGCGCGCGATGTTCTGCTAGAACTCACCGACCCAGGGCGACAAGAGATCGGAGGCGTGTTTGACGAGAAGCGGCCGCGCAGCAGCTTGTGCCAAGTGACGCGCGAGCGCGGATTTGCCGGTGCCGGGCGGGCCATAGAACGCGAGGCGCGCCGAGCGCTGGCGCGCGATATTGCGCACCAGCGCATGCATGTCCGCACCGCAATTAAGCATTGACAAATCGAACCGCGCCGCATCGGCGCAGGGTGCGCTGCGACGCTGACCGAGCGCGCGCATGCCGTGACCCAGCACGCGCTCCGCCATGGCTTCTAACTTGGCTGGCGCCTGTGCTGACAGCAGCCGCGCAACACGTGCGGCCTGCGCGACCTGACCTGGACTTGCCTCTTCGAGGTCGGACATTCGATCCAGCCAGGCGTCGTGCATGCCCAGTCCGCGAAACGCATGTTCGGCGATGCGCCGCCGCACGGTGCGATTGGGCTTCCGGACTTCGAGCACGCACGCGAAGCGGCGCAAATAGGCGGGATCGATCTGCTTGATCTCATTGGAGATTCACACCATCGGCACGGGATTGGTCTCAAGCAAGTGATTGAATGCGGCTTTGCCCAGCACCTTGCCGGTCGAGGAATCGTCGGCGGGCAACAAATCCTCGGCTGACAACTGCGGCACGCGTGCCGGCGCGGTAAAACGGGCGAACAGCGCATCGCAGGCATCGAATTCGTCAAGTAGCACCGTCGCGATGCCGTCGCGCGCTCGCAGCAGCATGCCCTCCTCACTCTGCAGGTCGATGCGCACAAGCCCCGTGCGCGCCAGTGCGCCCTCGGGGTGAAGCGCCGCCAGCACCGCCGAGGCATCACAATCGAGCAACGCTGCAAGCCCGCGCACCAAGGCTGGCCGGTCTCGCATATGCTGCGCCAAGCGCTCCATCGCATCGCGCAGCGAGCGCAACGATTCAACAATAACCGCGAACGCGAGCAATGCACGCTCGACCGGCGCCAACCGCAGTCGCGCGCCGAGCGCTTCGACGTTACGGAACACTGGCGCGTCGAATGCAGCCATCGCACGCAATTCACGTTCGCGTTCAGTGAGCGCAGACACCAGCGGCGCGATTTCGCCGGTATCCAACCGATGATAGTTAGTATCAGACTCGCGCTTGGGCAGCGCGAGAAAAGCCCTGCGCTCCCAGTCACTGAAAGTTACAATAACGCTGCATAGCAACCCGTGACGCAGGCAACACGCCACTACAATAAGCGCATGATTCCCTGGCTCGACCGCAACCAGCCGTTTCCGCCGCTCACTCGCGCGTTGCGCGAGCCCAATGGTTTACTTGCTGCGGGCGGCGACCTTACTGCTGAGCGCCTGATCAACGCTTACCAGAACGGCATTTTTCCGTGGTACAGCGCGGATCAGCCCTTGCTGTGGTGGAGCCCTGATCCGCGCATGGTGCTGTTCCCCGCCGAACTGAAAATTTCGCGCTCGCTCGGCAAGCGCCTGCGTAACACCGGCAAAGGCGATTTTGAAATTCGCACCGACTCGGCCTTTGAAAGCGTGATGCGCGCCTGCGCCGCACCGCGCGACCGGCACGACGGCACCTGGATCACCGATGACATGGTGGCGGCCTACACCGAATTGCACCGCCGCGGCCTCGCCCATTGCGTTGAAACCTGGGTCAACGGCGAACTCGCCGGTGGCCTGTATGGCGTGGCGCTGGGCCGCATGTTCTACGGTGAATCGATGTTCACGCGCGCGCGTGACGCCTCGAAGATTGCCCTGGTTGCCCTGGTAAAACAGCTCGCGCGCTGGCAATTCGGGCTGATCGATTGCCAGATGAAAACCGCGCATCTGGCCTCGCTCGGCGCGCGCGAAATCCCGCGCGCTGCGTTTGTGCGCCAGCTCAAAGACTTGGTAAACTGTGAACCACCGCGTTCCTGGCGATTCGATAATGACTTATTTGACTGAAGTCCCGCTGTCGGTACTGCAGTTTTACTCGACCGCACCCTACCCGTGCAGCTATTTGCCGGAGCGGCTGGCGCGCTCGCAGGTGGCGACACCCAGTCATCTGATCGACACCGCGGTCTACGGTGAACTGGTGCGCGCGGGTTTTCGCCGCAGTGGCGCGTTTACTTATCGCCCGCATTGCGATCAATGTCAGGCGTGCGTGCCGGTGCGCATCGTGGCTGCGGATTTCCAGCCGAGCCGCACGCAACGCCGTTTCGGCAGCAAACATGCAAACCTTTCCACGCATTTTCTGGAGCTAAAGTATCACCCCGATCACTACGCGCTGTATTTGCGTTATCAATCCAGCCGCCATAGCGGCGGTGGCATGGATCAGGACAGCCGCGAGCAGTACCGTCACTTTCTACTGCAAAGCAATGTGAATTCACGGCTGGTGGAGTTTCGTGAAGACGGCGAACTGCGCATGGTCAGCATCGTCGACCAACTGGCCGACGGCTTGTCGTCGGTGTATACCTTTTTTGACCCGCGGGTGCGCGGCGCGAGTTTTGGCACCTACAATATTCTGTGGCAGATCGCCTGGTGCAGGCAGATGGAATTACCGTATCTGTATCTCGGTTACTGGATCGCGTTGAGCCGGAAAATGGCCTACAAGGCGCACTTCCGGCCGATCGAAGGCCTCATCGATGGCCGCTGGCAACTGCTCGCACACTGAATCGCGCTGCCTGGCGCAGACTTCCTGCTCCGCGTTTGATCCGCGTCAACCACAGCAGCCGTTTGCCATGATTCGATAGGCGTGGTTAATTACGACGGAGACTCGTCATGCGCATAGGCGTTCCCAGGGAAATCAAAAATCACGAGTATCGCGCAGGCGTTACGCCCGACGGTGTGCGTGCGCTGAGCGCCGCAGGACACCAGGTATGGGTGCAGACCCAATTGGGTGAGCGGGTCGGTTTTCCCAATGCCCTGTACCAGACAGCCGGCGCGCGCATCGTCGCCACGGCAGAGGAAATCTACGCCTGTGAGATGGTGATCAAGGTCAAGGAACTGCAGCCGGTCGAATTCCCGCTGCAACATGCCGGGCTGATTCTGTACTGTTACCAGCATTTCGCACCCGACCCCGCACTGCTGGCTGCGGCACTAACCCATAACGTAACCAGCGTCGCTTATGAAACCGTCACCGCCGCGGATGGCAGCCTGCCCCTGCTCACGCCGATGTCGCAGATCGCCGGACGACTTGCACCGCAGGTGGGGGCGTGGGCGCTGCAAATGGCCAACGGCGGCAGCGGCGTGCTGCTGGCTGGCGTTCCCGGCGTAGTGCCGGCGCAGGTGCTGATCATCGGCGGCGGTATTGTCGGCGCGAGCGCTGCGCGCATTGCACTAGGCATGGGCGCGGACGTGACACTGGCGGATCGCAGCGCCGCGAAGCTTGCACGTCTTGAGGAATTATTCGGTGCGCGGCTCAAAACCGCGATTTCAAATGTGTCCAACCTGGAGCATCTGGCCGCTGCTGCCGATCTGGTCATCGGCGCGGTGTTATTGCCCGGCAAACTGGCCCCCAAACTCATACACAGTGCGGATTTACGGCGTACGCGGCCTGGTTCGGTCATCGTCGATGTGGCGATTGACCGGGGCGGTATTTGCGAAACGTCGCGCCCAACAACGCACAGCGCGCCGCTTTATGTCGAGGACGGCGTGGTGCATTACTGCGTGCCCAATATGCCATCGGCCGTGGCCCGCACCGCCACTTTGGCGTTGACGCAGACGACGTTGCCGCTGGCGCTGGAAATCGCCACCAAAGGGCTTGTGCAGGCAATACACGACAATCCCGGACTGCGCGACGGCGTGCAAACCGTCAACGGCAAGGTGACGCATGCGGGCCTCGCGCGCGACACCGGCCGCCCCTACACCACGTTTGAATCGGCATTGCAGTGAAGCCGCCCGCAGCGCGCGAAAACCTGACCGAACAAATCGAAACGCTGCTGCCGCAAACACAGTGCGGCCAGTGCGGCTACCCAGGCTGCCGGCCGTACGCCGAGGCTTTAGCCGCGGGCAGCGCCGACATCAATCGCTGTGCGCCAGGCGGCGCTGAATTAATAGCCGATCTGGCGCAACTGCTGGGCCGTGCGCCCAAGCCGCTGGATGCGTCGTGCGGGGTGACCAAAGCACCTGCAGTGGCGCTGATCGACGAAGCCTGGTGCATCGGCTGCACGCTGTGCATACAAGCGTGTCCGGTCGATGCGATCGCCGGTGCTGCGAACGTGATGCATACCGTGATTGCAGCGGAATGCACCGGCTGCGAATTGTGCATCGCGCCGTGTCCGGTGGATTGCATACAGATGGTCGCCGTGGCGCGCCCCGTTGCGCGCGCCGCTCGTAGCTTGCGGGCGATGCACGCAAAGCGCCGTTATCTGGCGCGGCAATTGCGGATCGCGCACAGCCGGCAACGGACGAAACCGCCGCCGCGTGGTACCGCTGCGACGCAGGACGACAGGAAGCAGGCCGCAGTGGCGCGTGCGCTGGCGCGTGCGCGCGCTAGAATTAAAGCAGCGCGATAGCGCGGATTTTTAAAACAATTCGCTTACAAAAACTCAACGGCCAAACAAGCCTTTAAGGCTCTTGAGCGCATCCATAGGATTGCTGCCGCCGGAGGGCGCGACAGTCGCAGCACCTGCTGGGGCCGCAGCTGGTTTGGCGCCACCTTCGTTGGTAAATGCACGCGCACCGGCGACCGGCGCCGCACCCTGCCTGGGCGCGGCTGCGCTGGCGGAAACCGGCGTAATTTCCGGCTCAAGGCCGGCAGGTATGGCGCCCATGCGCGGGCTAAGCAAGTCACCCAGTTTGCTCAGCCGGTCCGCCGGCCCCGGATGCGATCCAAACAAGTCCACCACAGACGGATCGCTGGACGCGCGTGCATTGAGTTTATGCAGCACCTCGGCCAGACCAAACGCGTTGTAGCCCGCACGCGCGGCGAGGATCACGCCGGTCGCATCCGCCTCGTATTCAGAATCCTTGTCCAGGCCGCTGATGAACAGATTCTTGAAAAAATCGAGCGCCGCTTTGCCCAGCACATTGCTGCCGGTTTGGCTCGCCGCCAGGTTCGCGCCCGCCGATACCAGCCTTTGCTTCTGCATCACACTGATGTGATGCCTTTTGACTACGTGCGCAATCTCATGGCCCAGCACGCCGGCCAACTGCGCTTCATTGTCGAGAATGTCATACAGCCCACGCGTAATCAGTATCGTGCCTCCCGGCATCGCCATCGCATTGATGTTAACGGCGTTGGCCACACCAAAACGCCACGGCAGATCAGGCCGTTCGCTCTGCGAGGCTACCCAGCGTCCTACACGATTGACGTACGCCTGCACGTTGGCATCATCAACCAATGCAATTTGCCCGAGCAAACGGCCAGCCAGGTCGTGGCCGATAGTAATTTCTTCCTTTTCGCTTATCCCCGCGGTAGCGCCAGCGATATCTTTGCCCGCACTGAATAGACTGCCCAGGTCGAGGCTGCGCTGCGCCTGAGCCACGCCACCAGCTAGCGACAAAACCACAAACAACAATAGTTTAAGATGAGTCATCGGTCGCTCTCTATCAATAACTGATAGGGGTTGCAGTTAAACCCTTCGCACTGGCAAACGATTGGCCGCCAGCCTTATCCACCGCAAATCCGTCGAGCAGCGCCAGTTGCGCAGTGCTCACCGCAGCGCTATCGCCAAACGCATTGCCGATGGTTTCTTTGTCAAAACCGCGTATGCCTATGGTGGAAGTGGTACTCGCTTGTTGCCGACGTCCGCCGCCAAAAAAGCTGCTGACGCCGGCACTGCTGGCGGCTGCGCCGCCGCCGCCCGTGCCGAAACTCACGTCCGTAGTCAGCGCCCAACCCGCGCCGCCGGGGACTGTGACATTAAGCCACGGGCCCTTTTTGCCGGATGCATCGCCCACCGTACCTTGTTTGACCTGGATAACAGGCGCGGCATCAAAACGCGCATCGGAACGCAGCGGCGCATCCTTGGTGAAGGTCACAGGTTCAGCCTGCGCCGCCATCGCGCCCATTAAAACTGTGGTGGCGACCAACACCCCCAACATGCGACGCAGTGATTTCATCCCAGCCTCCGAAAAAGCGGAAATAACGAACTGACCCGGCAAGATTATATAATGTTCGGCCCCTGCGCAAGCCAGCCCTGCTCGCGGCAACGCTACTCGCATGGATCCACGCAGTAAACGCCACTTTGAGCGCCCCTATTAACGCCACTATGAACGCCAGTAAGCGCCGCATCATTTTTGAGCGATTTCACGCCGCCAACCCGGAGCCGCGTGGAGAATTGCACTTCAAATCCCATTTTGAACTGTTGGTCGCGGTGATACTGTCGGCACAGGCCACCGACAAAAGCGTCAATCTCGCCACCGATCAGCTTTATCCACGCGCGAACACGCCGGAAAGTATATTGAAGTTGGGCCAAAAAGGGCTGGAGCGTTTCGTAAAATCCATCGGCCTCTACCGCGCCAAAACCAAAAACATACTCGCCACCTGCAAAATACTGTTGGCTCAGCACGGCGGCGAAGTGCCACGCACGCGCGAAGCGCTGGAAGCACTGCCCGGCGTAGGCCGCAAAACCGCCAACGTAGTGCTGAATATTGCGTTCGGCGAACCCACCATCGCGGTGGACACGCATCTGTTTCGCATCGGCAACCGCACCGGTATAGCGCCCGGCAACACACCACTGAAAGTGGAACAGCGCCTGCTAAAATTTATCCCCGAAGAATTCAAGCTGCACGCGCACCACTGGCTGATCCTGCATGGGCGCTACGTGTGCGTGGCGCGCGCGCCCAAGTGTGGCGAGTGCCTGATACGGGATTTGTGCGAGTTTCGCCAGAAGACTGGCGAAGTGAAGGGTGAAGGATGAAGGGGCAAACCGCTGGGGTTGCCGTTACCCTTCACTCTTCACCCTTCCCTCTTCACGCACTTACTTAAACGTCACCAGCCCCGATTGCGCCGAATAATACGCCGCGAGGTCTTCGATATCGCGCTGTGACAGGTTGGCGCTCATCGGCGCCATGATCGGATTTTTGCGCACGCCGGATTTGTAGCCCTGCAGTGATTTCACCAGATAGTCGTAGTGCTGTCCGGCGAGTTTCGGAAAATCGGCGCTGTTGCTGTTGCCGTCCGCGCCGTGGCACGCTGCGCAGGCCTTGGCTTTTTCTTTACCCGCCGCGGGATTGCCGGCAAATGCAGCGCTGCTCGTCAATAACGCTGCGCCACAAAAAAACATTATGATTTTTTTCATTTCCGCTCCCCACTATTTAGCCGCAACCTTGCTGGGACCCGCGCCATAGTAGGCTGCGAGATCGGCCATGTCTTTGTCGGACAGGGTGGCCGCAATGCCTCGCATGCTCGGATGATTGCGCTCGCCCGATTTATACGCCTGCAGCGCCTTCACCATATACGCCGCATGCTGGCCGCCGATCTTGGGAACGTTATACACCTCGGGGAACGCCGTTTTATAGCCCGCAATGCCGTGACAGCCTATGCACATTGAGGTTTTCCTGGCCCCGGCGCCGGCATCGCCCACCGGTGTTTGCGCCTGCGCCAGCGTGAGTGATCCGACCGCCGTTAACGCAGCCGCTACGGTTACAGCGACCATGCCTGCACGAATTTTCATCTCTTCGTTTCCCTGTGTATAAGGTCCGGGTTTTGGCTGGCGATTATAACTGAAAACACGCTAAAGTTGATGCCCCCGGCAGCTTGTCCGATAATGCCCGCTAACCTGAAAGCCGCTCCGCGCCACACCGCGTGCCAGCCACCCCTTGACTCCGCCCACCCGCTACGCCAGATACCCGTGGTTGCCGCGACTGTTGCCGTTTCTGCTGTGGTGGCCGATGTCGCGCGCATCGCTGCGCGCGGACGTGATCGCCGGCATCACGGTGGCGATGGTGCTGGTGCCGCAATCGATGGCTTACGCACAGTTGGCGGGCATGCCGCCATACTACGGCCTCTACGCCGCATTTTTGCCGGTACTTATCGGCGCGCTGTGGGGCTCGTCACACCAGTTGGCTACCGGGCCGGTGGCGATGGTGTCGCTGCTCACCGGCGCAACACTGGCACGCTTCGCCGCGCCCGGCAGCGATCAATTCATCACCCTGGCGATCGCGCTGGCGCTGATCGTCGGCGTGATGGAACTGGCGCTCGGATTGTTTCGCCTCGGCGCTATCGTCAACTTTCTGTCGCATCCGGTGATAGTCGGATTCACCAACGCCGCGGCGATCATCATTGCGCTGTCGCAGCTAAGCAAGCTGCTCGGCGTCTCCGTCGGGCGCAGCGAACATTTCCTCGTCGACATCTGGGCGGTGCTGCGGCAGGTGGGCGACACGCACTGGCCGACGCTGGCGATGGGCTTGTCCGCGTTCGCCATCATGCTGCTGTTGCGCAAATACCTGGCGAAGTGGCCCGGCGTGCTGGTGGCCGTAGCGCTGACCACCGTGGTGAGTTGGGGCGTGGGCTTCGAGCGCAACAGCCGCGCCGAACTGGCGCACTTTGGCGATCTCGCGGTGCGCAACGTGATCGAAGGCGTGATGGGCACCAGCTTGCGGCTCGACGAACTAGATCGCGAAATCACAGCCAAGCTTGCCGAGGTTCAGAAATTCACGCGGGATTACCCGGAAGGCCATCCGCGCATCCTGGCACTCGACTACGACATCGATGTACTGCGCTTCGAGAAAAGGATCGTCGAGCGCGAACGCGGGCTGCGGCTCGCCGAGCTGAAAAAATTCAAACTGGCGCGCGTCATGAGCGAGCCGCCGCGTTATCATCTTGAAGACCTGAAACCGGCCGCCCTCACTACCGATGGCCGCCTGTGGCGCGTGAGCAAGGTCGAAAACGGCACCCTGCATCTCGCTGGCGGCGGCGAAGTCGTCGGCGCCGTACCCCCGGGCTTGCCCAGCCCCGCCGCGCCCAAACTCAGCCTGGAAATATTGTCAGCGCTGTTCAGCACCGCGCTGGTAATTTTGCTGGTGGGCTTGATGGAAGCGGTATCCGTCGCCAAATCAATGGCCACCATCACGGGTCAGCGCATCGACCCGAATCAGGAATTGATCGGCCAGGGTCTGGCGAATATCGCCGGCAGTTTTTGCAAATCGTTTCCGGTAAGTGGCTCATTCTCGCGCTCGGCAGTCAATCTCGCGGCGGGCGCGTTGACCGGCATGTCATCGGTGGTCACTGCCGTGGTCGTGCTGGTGACGCTGGTGCAGTTTACGCCGATGCTCTATCACCTGCCGCAAGCCGTGCTGGCGGCGGTGATCATGCTGGCGGTGCTGGGTCTCATCAACTTCAGGGCGATGGTGCATGCGTGGAAAGCGCACCGCCACGATGGCATCGCGGCTATCGTCACCTTCGTGGCGACGCTGGGATTCTCACCGCATCTGGATACCGGTTTGTTGGTCGGCGCGGGCCTTGCCGTGGTGCTGTATCTGTATCGCACCATGCGCCCGCGCGTAGTGATTTTGTCGCGCCACGGCGACGGCACGCTGCGCGACGCGCAACTGCACGATCTGCCGACCAGCGAACACATCATCGTGATCCGCTTCGACGGCTCGCTGTATTTCGCCAACGTACCGTATTTTGAGGATGCCATTCTCGACGAAGCCGCGCGCAATCCCAAAGCGCAATTTATACTGGTAGTGGCGCGGGCGATTAACGAAGTCGACGGCTCCGGCGAAGAAGTAATCCGCCATCTGTTCACCCGCCTTAAAGAACGCGGCATCACCATGGTGTTCAGCGGCATGAAACTGCAGGTGATGGACGTGCTGCACCGCACCGCGCTCAGTGACACCATCGGCGCGGAAAATTTCTTCAGCAACGAAGACGCCGCGCTGGACGCGATTTACACACGTATCAGCGACAGCACGTTTGACGCGGCGGCGTGTCCGTTGCGGTGGCCGCTGGTTGCTGTAGAAAATTCCAAATCTGCCGACGCAGATGAACACAGATGAACACGGATTAAGGGAGCAATGTCTTTGCATTTAATCTGTGGCCATCTGTGTTAATCCGTGGCTAATGATCTGTAAATATTTTTTTATTTGTATTTTTATGGCGAATCGTTTAACCAAAATCTACACCCGCACCGGCGACAGCGGCGACACCGGCCTCGCCGACGGCTCGCGCGTGGCAAAGGACGCACCGCGCATTGAAGCGCTGGGCGCCATCGACGAGTTAAACAGCAGCATCGGCGTGCTGCTGGCTGAAGCGTTGCCGGAAGATTTGCGCGCGTGCCTCACCCACGTGCAGAACGACCTGTTCGATCTGGGCGGGGAGCTGAGCGTGCCGGG
>CAMBCF010000110.1 GCA_945864585.1 Bordetella parapertussis
GGCTACCGAGCCGGGGCTGCCGTCAACGACGGGCGTGGACTTGGCGGGGCGGGGACTCAAACCGCTGCCCCCTGAATTGGTGCAAAAACCAGCGCCCGTAGAGCGCCATGAGTTCCAGGATTTCGTGGCGCAGTCGCTGGGGCGCGAATTGCCGATGTTTGGATTTAACCTGTTTCAGAATGTGCCTTCGACATTCTCGCCGCTGGATCGCGTTCCCGTAACGCCGGATTACATCGTAGGGCCGGGTGACGAGTTATTGATCAGCAGCTGGGGACAGGTGGATATTGACTATCGTGCCACGGTGGATCGTAACGGCGCGATCAGCATTCCCAGAATCGGTAACATCAATGTCGCGGGCGTTCGTTACCAGGACCTCGAAGCGCATATCAAGCGCTCAATAGGGCGGGTGTTCACGAATTTTGACCTTAAAGTCACCATGGGGCAGTTGCGCTCTATCCAGATTTTTATAGTGGGTCAGGCGTTGCGCCCCGGCACCTACACCGTGAGCTCGTTGAGCACACTGGTTAACGCGCTGTTCGCTGCCGGTGGTCCCAGTGTTAAAGGATCGATGCGCTCGATTCAAGTCAAGCGCGGCGACAAGCTGGTTACTGAATTCGACATGTACGATTTGCTGCTCAAGGGTGACAAATCAAAAGACGTTCGCTTGTTGCCGGGAGATGTTATTTACATCCCGCCGACCGGCCAGTTGGCGGCGATATCCGGCAGCGTTAATTCTCCGGCCATCTACGAGATTCGCGGACGTTCCAGGCTGGCCGATTTAATCGATTTGGCGGGTGGCTTGACGGTTACCGCTTCCGGCCAAAAGGTAGCGGTCGAACGCATCGTAGACAGAAAAACACGCAAAGTCGAAGACTTCAATCTCGACAAGGCAGGTCTGGAGAAACTGCTGCAGGATGGCGACTTTGTAAAAGTCTCACCCTTGTCCCCGCGTTTTGACAATGCGGTAACGGTGCGCGGCAATGTGGCGGCGGCGGCGCGTCACCCGTGGCGCAGCGGCCTGCGGGTAAATGACGTGATACCGGATAAGAGTGCCTTGATCGTTCCCGAATACTGGGTCAAGCGCAATCTCGCGGTTAGAACCGATATTGCCGGCGAGGCCAGAGACGAGGCGCGTCAAAGGGAGGCGGCGCGCACCCAGGGTGGTGGTCCGCAAGGCGCTGGCCAGGAAAGGCTGCGTGCGGAGTTGCGGCGCTCGCTGCCGGAGGTCAACTGGGATTACGCAGTTATTGAACGGCTCAACCTTACTGACCTTACGACTATGTTAATTCCCTTTAACCTGGGCAAGGCCATGCTGGAGGGTGATCCGACGCACAATGTGCAGTTGCAGCCGGGCGATGTGATTACCATCTTCTCCAAAGATGACATTGTGGTGCAAGTAGCAAAGCAACCGCTGTTTGTGAAACTGGAAGGCGAAGTAGCCGTTGCGGGTGTCTATCAGGCCCAGCCCGGAGAAACCTTGCGGCAACTTCTTGCTCGCGTCGGCGGGCTGTCGCCGAATGCCTATTTGTTCGGGGCTCAGTTTGAGCGTGAATCCACACGTATCCTGCAGCAGAAACGGCTGGATGAAGTGGTGGATCGCATGGAGCAGGAAGTGCAACGCAATCTGTCGGGCAAGGCGGTGCTTTCCAAGGAGGAGGCAGATACCGCAAAAACCGCGGCGGAAGGGCAGCTTGCTTTGGTGCAGCGGTTGCGTAAGGTCAGGGCGAGCGGGCGCATTGTTCTGGAAGTGCCGCCGGAGCAGGCGCAACTGCGCAATCTTCCGGATTTGCGGCTGGAAGACGGCGACCGCTTTTTTGTGCCGGCGGCGCCGTCCACTGTTTCGGTGATCGGTACTGTGTACAGCGCCAATGCATTCATTTACCGGCCCGAAAAGCGCATGAGCGATTATCTGGTTCAGGCCGGCGGGCCCACCAAAGATGCGGACACCGGCAGCTTGTACGTGCTTCGCGCGGATGGTTCGGTATTGAGCAAGCGTCAATCCGGATTTTTATTCTCCAGGATAGAGCGTGAAAAGCTGATGCCGGGCGACACCATAGTGGTGCCTGAAAATCTCGACCGATTCCGCTTCACCAAGGAATTGAAAGACTGGTCACAGGTCTTCTATCAATTTGCCCTGGGTGTCGCCGGATTGAAGGTATTGCAAGGTTTGTAGTCCATGATTTTCGTTAAACAGCCAGTATAGTTGCCATCGAATTTAATCCCTGCCCTCATGCCGGAATCACCCCTAGCCAATAATTTATCGACAGCGCCGGAAGACGATGAAATCAGTCTCCTGGACTTGGGGGTTGTAGTCGCCGAAAACCTGCGTCTGCTGGTGCTGGGGCCTTTGGCGGTCGGACTGGCGGCGCTCGGCCTCTCGTTTTTGATCGCACCTACCTTTACCGCGCGTACAACGTTTCTTCCGCCGCAGCAGCAGCAAAGCGCTGCCAGTGCCGCGCTGTCGCAACTGGGCGCATTATCAGGGCTGGCTTCCTCCGCCGCGGGGCTCAAGAATCCGTCCGATCAATATGTGGCGCTACTCAAGAGTGCTGTGGTGGCTGATCGCTTGATCGATCGCTTCAAGCTGATGGAGCTCTACGAGACGAAGTTCCGAGAGGACGTGCGCAAAACGCTTACTGCAACTACCCGGGTCTCCGCCGGTAAAGACGGCTTGTTGACGGTGGAGGTCGATGACAAATCACCGCAGCGCGCGGCGGATATCGCCAATGCCTACCTGGTCGAGCTGCGGGCTTTGATGGGAACACTGGCGTTGACGGAAGCGCAGCAACGCCGCGTTTTCTTTGAACGCCAGCTTGAGCAAACCAAGGCGCGGCTGACTGCGGCGGAAATAGCGCTTGGCGGTATTGGTGTGGGCGCGAACGCCCTAAAATCCGATCCCAAGGCGGCAGTGGAAACCGTGGCGCGTTTGCAGGCGCAAGTGACGGTACAGGAAGTCAGGCTGGCTTCGATGCGCGGCTATTTGACCGAATCAGCGCCGGAATTCAAACAAGCGCTGTTGGCTTTGGCGGCGTTGCGCGCACAACTGGAAAAAAGCGAAGCGGGCGCGGAACCTGCCTCTGCCGGCAGCGGCTATATCGAAAAGTATCGCGACTTTAAATACCAGGAAACCCTGTTTGAATTGTTTTCGCGCCAATTCGAATTGGCCAAGGTGGATGAAGCGAGGGAAGGCGCCCTGATACAGGTGGTGGACAAAGCCCTGCCGCCGGAGCGTAAATCAAAGCCGGCAAAGGCCATGATCGCCATTATTGCGACGCTGGTGGCGGGATTCGTTTTCCTCGGTTGGGTGTTCCTGAGAAAAATGATCGCCAACACCAATTCGCGCCCGGAAGACGCCGGTAAGCTGGCAGCCATACGTAGCGGTTTTCGCCAGTTGTTTTCGTTCCGCAATCCCCCCTGAATTTTGGTCTGGTGGATGATGGCACCCTACGGCTGCTGCCTCACCAGTCCCAGCTCGACCAGCACGGATTTCATATCCGCGTATTCCTTCTCGAGGTTTTTCCTGAGCGCCGTGCCGGCCACGAAGTAGTCTGACCAGTAATAGCGCTCGAGCTCTGCTTTCCATTCAGCGGTTTCGCTGACACGGCGCAATGCGTTCTCCCAGTAGGCCACCTGCTCGGGCGAGATCCCTTTCGGCCCGAGCACGATGCGCCAGCTGCCGTATACCAGGTCTACCCCTTGTTCCTTCCAGGTCGCAACGCCGGCCATCAATCCGGGCAGGCGTTGAGGGGCGGACACGCCGACTATACGCAGTTTGCCGGTAGCAGCGTGAGGTGCGGCGTTCGCGGCGCCCGTGGACACAAACTCGATGTGGTTGCCGAGCAGCGCGGTAACGGCCTCTGCCGAACCTTTGAACACCACCGGCTTCAGTTCTCGCACGCCGGCGCCGATACCCTTCATGAAAAGTCCGGCTGCGATGTGGTGATGATTGCCCAGAGCCGAGGCAAAGCCGAACGTCATGGATTGCCGGTCCGTGCGCATACGCGCGATCAGGTCCTTGCCAGACTTCACTGCCGAGGCCGCGTTGACCGCAAGCACCATGTGATCGTTGAAAATAGAGGCGATCGGCGTGAAGTCCGGGTAGTTCAATTTGCTCATGCCGGTAATGTGCGCGGTGAGCAGCGTGGGCGCTACGATCAACAGGTAGTGCGGATCACCCGCGTGCGGGCCCAGATAGGCGTAGGCGAGCTGGCCGCCGGCGCCCGCTTTGTGCACGACCGTGAGCGACGTGTTTACAAGTTTTGCAGTGGTAAGCGTGCGTTCGATTTGTCGCGCGAGCTTGTCGTTGGTGCCGCCGGGCGCGGCGGGCACGACGATCTCGACATTCTTTTGCGGCGACCAGCTTTGGGCATGCACCGCGGCGCCGAAGCACAGCAGCGTTGATACAAGCAGCATGCGATAAAATTTCATCAGGCCTCCGTTGGAAAAGATGGTAGGGCGCAATCCCATTGCGCCGGAATTTTGGACGGGTTGAGTACGCGCCACAATGGGGCAAGGGAACACTTGAAGCGAAGCATTGCGCCCCATGTGAGCTCAACTCAGATAATGAATTTCCACACAGGGATTGCCCTCCCGTGTGTCCGCATAAATCATTGAATACTCCGGCACTTCAAGCCAGGTCGAGGTGTCTTTAGTCAGTGGCTCGGATGCGATCATGATGGAATCGGCGGTGTCGGCGCCGCCGGTCATTTTCCATTCGCCTTCGTAGTAGCCGTATTCGCGGCCCGAGGTGTACCACAGGCTTAGAAAGTTCAGGTTCGCTTCGTGTACTTGTGCGGGGTCTTCGGTGCGATAACAGCCGAAGTCGAAGCAGTAGCGCACTGCCGCCAGTTGTTCGCCGGTGGTGATGAAAAGATTCACCGACGACGAGGTGGCAATGCCGAGCTGCGTACGCACATCGCGGATGATCGCCAGCGTGCGATCCATGGCGTTCACCAGTTCGCGGGCAGAGCATTGCCGTGTCGGGTCTTGCAGTTGCGAAGCGAGCAGGGCGTAAATCCATTCGCTGTCGGTGGTGCCCGAGATGCGCATCGCTATATCGGGTTTGATGTGTTGCAGCAGCAGCGGTTTCATTTCACGCACGCGTGCGAGGTCGCCATTGTGCGCGAGTGCCAACTTGAAGCCGGGGTACTGAAACGGATGCACGTTTTGCAGCGAGATATCGGCTTCGGTGGAGTAGGCAACACCGCGCACATGCGCGAGCACGCAGGTGGGGTAGATTTTTTCGGCGAGTGCTTTCAGGTTGCGGTCGAATACCGGCAGCGATGTCGAAGCGTAACTGAACGGTTTTGCGGCGTCGAACGAACGCCGGTCCCAGGCGCGCATGCCAAAACCGGCGAGGTTGAGCATGTGCAGCATCTTGGGCATGTACGACTGGCGGATCAGCGCGCTGTCGGGCTGGAACAGCAGGGTGTCGAGGAGTACGGGTTGGCCTAGATAGGCAAGGGCTCTGCACATTTTTGTGAGGCGTGATGGGTGAAATGTGAAAGGTAAATCATTCTAGCGCGTTTATGCCTTTGCGCAGACTGCTTTTGCAGGGATAATCCGCGAACATTGCACCCGCGGTGCAAGAGGAGAACCCTTGAACGCTATTCGAATTGTTGCGCTTGCGTCAGCGTTGATCGCGCCGTTGTTCGTCACGGCTATGGCCGGGGCGCAAAACTATCCCGCGAAGTCCGTGCGCGTGCTGGTGCCGTGGCCGCCCGGAGGCTCCAACGACATTGTTGCCCGCGTATTGTCACAGCGGCTGTCGGAGCAGATTGGCCAGACGTTTGTCGTCGATAACCGCGGCGGCGCGTCAGGGACTATCGGTTCCGAGTCGTTCGCCCGAACGCCGCCCGATGGCTATACCATTATGGTGACTTCGGCGACCCATGTCGCTAACGCGCACCTCTACAAAAAATTGTCCTATGACGCACTGAAAGATTTTATTGGGGTAACGCCACTGGCGATACAGGTGGGCATACTGGTCATACATCCGTCGTTGCCGGTGAAAAATGTGAAGGAGTTCCTGGCACTCGCCAAGGCGCGGCCGGGCGAGCTCATCTACGGTTCATCGGGCAACGGCAGCTATGTGCATCTCGCCATGGCGCTGTTGAATCAGATGGCGGGCACCCGCATGATCCACGTGCCGTACAAGGGCGGCGGTCCGGCGGCCATAGGCATTGCGTCTGGCGAGACGCAGGCAATGATCGCCACCATCGGCGCGCTGCTGCCGCAGATCAATGCCAAACAGGTGCGGCCGTTGGGTGTTACGTCGCCAAAGCGGGTAGCACAATTTCCCGAGGTACCGACCATCGCGGAAGCGGGCATGCCCGGCTACGATTTCACCGCATGGGTGGGGCTGTTTCTGCCGGCGGCTACGCCACGGCCTGTTGTCGACCGCTTGAACGGTGAGGCGCGCAGGGCGCTCGAGCATCGCGACGTCACGCGTATTCTGACGACGCAGACGCTGGACCCGTGGTCCACCACGCCGGAACAGTTTTCCGAGCGCCTGAAAGCGGACAACGACAAGTATGCGAAGCTGGTTAAGCTGTCGGGGGCGACCATTGACTAACAGCGGTGAACGAGTGAAGGGGTGAAGGAGTGAAGTGGGTACTGCGTGAACGGGTGAATGAGTTAACGGGTGAACGGGTGGGGGTTGTGAAATGAAATTTTGGATGCATGTTGTTATGGGTGTGATGGCTGCGTTTAGTGTTGGTGTCGCTGCCGCGCAAAGTTATCCCGTGAGGCCGGTGCGGGTGGTGATTCCGTGGCCACCGGGCGGCGCCAATGACATAGTCGGGCGCATCGTGGCGCAAAAATTGGGTGAGCAGCTGGGTCAGCAATTCATTGTCGACAATCGCGGTGGTGCGGCGGGCACCATCGGCGCGGATATGGTGGCGAAAGCGCCAGCCGATGGCCACACCCTCATGGTGCATTCCGCCACGCATGTGACCAATCCGCATCTCTACAAAAAACTGCCGTACGACACGCTGAAGGATTTCACCGGTGTCACGGCGCTCGCGGTGCAGGTCGGCATGCTGGTCGTGCATCCGTCGCTGCCGGTGAAAAACGTCAAGGACTTCGTTGCGCTGGGGCGTGCGCGGCCGGGCCAGTTGGTCTACGGTTCGTCGGGCAGCGGCAGCTTCGTGCATCTGGGCATGGCGCTGATCAATGCGATGACCAACACGCAGATGGTACACGTGCCGTTCAAGGGTGGCGGGCCCGCCGTGGTTGCGCTCGCCTCGGGCGAAATACAGGCGATGGTGGCCACCATAGGCTCGGTGATTCCACACCTGCCGAGCGGCCGCCTGCGCGCATTGGGCGTGACCTCGACTACACGTGTGAAGCAGTTTGCGGATGTTCCGGCCATCGCCGAGGGCGTACCCGGCTATGAATTCGTGGCATGGATAGGCGCGTTCGTCGCCTCGGGAACGCCGCGAGCCATCGTCGATCGGTTGAATGCCGAAATGAAGAAAGTGCTGGAACTTCCCGATGTGGTAAAAATCATGAGTGGGCAGACGCTTGACCCGATGTATATGACGCCGGAGCAATTCGCCGCGCGCCTCAAAACGGATTATGATAAGTACGAGAAACTGGTGAAACTGACCGGTGTCACGTCAAATTAGCAACGAATTTAAGGGGTTGCTCGCATGAAGCATTATTTTTTAGCAATGGCGGCTGCCACGTTCGGTATGTGCGCGATCACTGCAAACGCGCAATATCCCACCAAACCAGTGCGCATCATCGTGCCCTTTGCCGCGGGTTCAAGTACCGATGTCATCACGCGCATCCTCGCGCAGCCGTTGCAGCAGTCACTCGGGCAAACGTTTGTGGTCGACAACCGGCCCGGCGCCGACGGCGCGCTGGCGGGAGAATTGGCAGCCAAGGCGCCGGCTGATGGCTACACCCTGCTGATGGCGACCAACAGTCCGCTTTCCGCGATACCGCATTTGCGCAAGAAGCCGCCGTACGATGCGCTCAGGGATTTTGCGCCGATCTCGATGATCGGGCGTTACACGTTTCTGCTGGCGGTGAATCCTTCAGTGCCCGCCAAATCGCTGCGCGAACTGTTTGACCATGCGCGCGCGAATCCCGGCAAACTCAACTATGCCAGCGGCAACACCAGCAGCATCGTGATGATGGCGATGATGAGTTCACTCGCGGGCGTGAAGATGCTGCATGTGCCGTACAAGAGCGAACCGCCGGCGGTGGTGGACCTGATTTCGGGGCAGGTGCAGGTGATGATGACGTCCTATGCCACGGTGGCGGCGCACCTGCGCGAAGGTCGCATACGCGCTCTCGCGCTGGCGCTCAATCAGCGCAGTCCGCTGTTACCCAATTTGCCGACCATAGCGGAAGCCGGCATGCCGAAATTCTCAATTACACCGTGGGCCGGCGTGTTCGCGCCCGCGCGCACACCGGCAGTGGTGGTGGACAGGCTCAGCCGCGAATTTAATGCCGCGTTGAAACGCTCTGATATTCGCAGTCTGCTCGATCAGCAGGCGTTTGCCGGCGAAAGCTCAACGCCCACAGTGCTGGATGCGTGGGTGAAGGATCAGTATCAAATATGGGGTGCGGCTATGCGCGAAGCGGGAATACAGCCGGAGTAGTTTTGCGCCGCTAGTGCCAACATGAATGAAGCGAAAAAGCGCCATAAAGTTCTTTTATAAAAACAATAGGTTACGTAAAATTACGTCTCAGACACCACGCGCAGGTTGTGCTCTACAACACACGACTTCGCGCTAAAATAGAACATTAATCTCAAAACATGTGTGATTTCACTGGAGGCTTGCATGGACAACATCACAAAACCGGTATTCAATCGTGCTGCCGAAGACCTCGGCAATTCCGTCGGGCTTGAGCATGTCAACACCACGGTGCCGGATCAGATTAACGCCACCCTGTTTTACCTGAGCGGCATGGGTTTCACGCGCGATCCGTACATCATGCCCGGTCTGGAAAACATGTGGATCAACATCGGCCGCAGTCAGTTTCATTTGCCGGCGAAGGCGCCGCAGGTGTTGCGCGGACACACCGGCATTGTGCAGCAGGACCGGGCGGCATTGTTAAAACGCTTGTCGGGCGTGAAAGACCGTCTCGCCGGAACGCAATTTGCATTCAGTGAGCGCGAGGACTACGTTGAAGCCATCAGTCCGTGGGGCAACAAAATCAGGGTGCATGAGCCTGATCCCGTGCGCTTTGGCGGCATTGCGCTGGGCATGCCGTATGTTGAATTCGATGTCCCCACGGGCACCGCCGATGGCATCGCGCGTTTCTATAACCAGGTGATCAAAGCGCCGGCCACTGCGGCAGACGAGGCGTCGGGCCGTGTCGCACGCGTGCTGGTGGGGCAGGGGCAGCATCTTATTTTTCGCGAGACCGACAAGCCGATTCCCGAATACGACGGCCATCATCTGCAAATTTACATTACCGATTTTTCCGGGCCGCATCGCTGGCTCAAGGCCAAAGGGCTGATCTGCGAGGAGAGCGATCAGTATCAGTATCGTTTCAAGGATATAGTCGATCCCGACAGCGGCAAGTTTCTGTACACCATCGAGCATGAAGTGCGCAGTGTTACGCATCCGCTTTACGCGCGCCCGTTGGTGAACCGCAATCCGGTGCAGACCAACCGCAATTATCGTCCGGGTTACGACGCGGGACATTGGGCTACGCCGCACTCGGCATAGCGTTGCTTGCACCACAGCAACCGCAAAGGCGCTAAGACGCAAAGAACTGCCGCAAAGAACAGCGAAATTGAACTGAGGGTTCTTTGCGTAACCCATGCGCTTGTGCGTGGTGGGTGTTGATGGGGCCTTTCTGCATTCTCGGTAAAGCACCAATTGCTCACGCACAGAGTCGTTTATGAGATCTATCGCTGGGGCGGTTGCACTGTTGGCAATAAGCGTGGCGGCGCTTGCGCAGACGGGTGGGTTTCCCAGTAAGCCCATCCGCGTGGTGATTCCTGTGCCACCCGGCGGCAGCATCGACACCGTGATGCGCGTGATCGCGCCGCGCATGAGCGAAAGTATCGGGCAGAGCGTGATATTGGAGACGCGCCCCGGTGCTTCGACCAATCTCGGTATGGAAATAGTCGCGCGTTCGCCGGGTGACGGTTATACGCTGCTCGCCAATACGGTGGGATTGGTGGCGAACATCTCGCTCTTTTCCAAACTGGGCTACGACCCCGAACGAGATTTCGCGGCGGTGTGTCTGGTGGCCGCTGCGCCGAGTTTGATCGCAATACATCCATCGGTGCCGGTGAAAAATATCAGGGAGCTGATCGCGCTGGCTAAGAAAAATCCGGGCACGATAAAATTTGGAACCGCAGGCGCCGGCGGGATCACCCATCTTGCAGTCGAATTGCTGGCATTCCAAACCGCGATCAAATTGGCGCACGTGCCCTACAAGGGCGGCGGTCCGGCGCTGATTGCACTGATGTCCGGTGAAGTTGACCTGAGCGCGCTATCGGTGGTGGCGGCCATGGGTTACGTCAATTCAAGCCGCATGCGCGTGCTGGCGGTGACCAGCGCAAAGCGCCTCGCGGTATTGCCCAACCTTCCGACGGTGGCTGAATCCGGCGTGCCGCAGTACCGATTCGACAGTTGGGTGGGTGTGGTGGCGCCGGTGTCGACACCCGCCCCGGTTATCAGGATACTCAACGAACACATGGTGCGCGCCGCGCGCTCGCCGGATATCGTCGAGCGCTTCGCCAGGGACGGCGCGGAAGTGGTGGCCAGCACGCCGGAGCAATTCAAGAAAGTGATCACCGAAGAAATCGCGCAATGGGCGAAGGTGATTAAGCAGGCGGGAATAAAAGCGGACTGAAATCAACTGCTTTTCGCTACTGATTGCGCAGATAAACACAGTACTGGTCAATCATGAATCCAACCGAAGTAACCTTTTACAGCGACGGCCTTAAAATCGCAGGCTACTTATATGCCCCAGCCGGCTGGAAGGAAGGCGATCCGGCGCGGCCGGGCATACTGGTGCTGGCTGGCTACAGCGGCAACACGCAGGCTGACTGCACGCATATGATGCAGCGCCTGTGTGCCGAAGGGTGGTTTGTTTTCGGCTTTGACTATCAGGGTTTTGGCAATAGCGAAGGCCGCCGCAATCGTCATCGCGCGCTCGAGCAAGCGCAGAATTGTTACGACGCTGTTTCGTACATGCAGGGCGTGCCGGGTATCGATGCCGAGCGCATTGGCCTATACGGCACCAGCTTCGGCGGCGCCAACGGTGTGTGGGTGACCGCCTTTGATGAACGCGTGAAAGTGCTGGTGACGAGTGTGGGTGTGATGAACGGCGAGACTTGGATGAAGCAAATCCGCCGCCCGTGGGAATGGCTGGAATTCAAAAAAACCGTGGTGACCGACGCACAACGCCGCGTGCGCAGCGGTGAGCCGAAGCAAGTGTTTCACGGCGATATCATGTTGCGCGATCCGGATTCCGCGCGCCAGCGCGAGCTGCACAAGGAACAGGGCCATGCCTTTCAAAGCGAAGAGCGCGATCTCGAAAGCGCCGAGGCGACGATGCGCTACCGCCCCGATTGGGTGGTGGATAAAATCAGTCCGCGCCCGGCGCTGTTTATTTATGCGGAGTTCGACAATCTGGTGCCGCCAGAACAGCAACTCAACTGTTACGCCAGATGCGGCGAGCCCAAAAAACTGGTAAAACTGCGCAACAGCGGGCACTACGACAGCTATGAGTTTCGCAATCGCGAAACCAGCCAGACGGTTTATCGCGAGACGATAACGTGGTTCAAGCAGTATTTGTAAAAATTTGTACCTTTCCGGCAGGAGCGGCGCACAGAAAAACCGGCCTTTTCAAGAGGCCGGTTTTTGTTGCGTGAATGTCAGCGCACTATAGCCGATGGCGGTGGCGGTGCGGAGCCTGGAGGCGGTGGCGCGTCGTAGTAGGGCGCTTGAGCTTGCGGCGACGGTTGCTGGACCTGAGGTTGCAGCAGCGGTGCAGGTGACCCGGGTGGTGGTGGCGCGTAATACGGTTGGGGTGCGGGTTGCGCCTGTGGCGCCGGGCTTGGCGCCATGCGGCCAGGCATGGCTATACGGTGGCCTTTGGCGTACATGCACTGCGAATAGCCGTTGTCGTAACGGCGCTGCACGGCATTACCGGATTGCTCTCCCGCAGCCGCGCCTGTCAGCGCACCGATCAGCAAGCCCACGCCGGCGCCTACACCGGCGCTGTGCGACGAGCCGCCGATGGCCGCACCGGCTGCGGCGCCAATCACAGTGCCGACGACTGCGCTTTTAACGGCGGCGTTTTCCTGCGCTGCAGTGGCTGGCGCGCCCGAAGCTTGCTGCGCATACTGCCGGCATTCGGCGTCATCAATGCGGAACTGATCAAAATCCTTGCCCGTTCCGGGGAGCGCCATACGGCTGGGCCCGGTGGGTATGGTGGTGCAACCCGCCAGTCCCAACGTGAAAACGGCCAAAACGGACAAGCCAGCCAACCGGGAAATCACTTTACGTTTCATGAGTAAGCCCCTAGCCACCTAATGGGGCGCGTGCGGTATCACGCGCTGCCAGGGCGTTGCGCAGTTCTGCACGTGCGGATAATAAGTTTGGCTGCTCTGGCAGAAGTACCAGTATTGTTGCTGCGCTTGCGGCGCGGACGGTGCCTGTGGTGCGGTTGGCGCGATGACCACCGGCGCTTGGCTCTCCACATAGACCGTGGGTTGCTCTTGCACCACTACCCGCGGGTAGTAAGTGGGGGCATAGCCGTAGTAAGGGTAGGGGTAGGGGTAGGCGTAGGGATAAGCATAAGGCCCATAGTAGTAGGGTCGGCCATATACCCAGGGCGCGGCGAGGACGCCAGTGCCGACATAAATCCCAACCCGTGCGCCGCCACCACGATGGTACTGGTGCGCATCCGCCGCTGCGGACGCCAGCACCAGCGATCCGATAGCGACCAGCCCGATCAACGTTGTAGTTGCAAATTTTTTCATTTTGTCCTCGAGTTACCGCTACTCCAAATTATGCGCAATCATAAGCGTACGGCTAAAGCCTGTCGTAGCGATTTTGTTACAAATTGTAACCATTTGTTTTTAAACGATTATAAGGCAATCCGCCGTTACTGCTTTAGATACGGTTTTGCGTTGCGACATGAATGCAAGCCGGAAACGGTACACCTGCTTGATTGGACGCCTCTGGCGTGACACAGTTCAACCCGAAACTTTGGAGACCCCATGAATTCCGCCGACCACACAACTCTCGCCGCACCGAACCTGATTGTGCATGACAAACCGGTCGCCAGCCGTCCTGGCGAATCGTACTGGGGCAGTGACGCCGTCGCCTTGATGCTGCGCGAACTCGCTGTACCCTATATCGCGCTGGTGCCCGGCGCAAGTTATCGCGGCTTGCACGACAGCATTGTCAATCTGCTCGGCAATCGCGCGCCGCAAATGGTGTTGTGCGTGCATGAAGAAACGGCGGTGGCGATTGCGCATGGCTACGCCAAAGTTACAGACAAAATGATGGCCAGCGGCTTGCACGCCAACATCGGTCTGATGCGCGCCACCATGTCGATTTACAACGCCTGGTGCGACCGTGTGCCGATCCTGATATTGGGCGCGACCGGGCCGTGGGATGCCACGCAGCGCCGTCCGTGGATAGACTGGATACATACCTCCTCCGACCAGGGTGGGCTCATCCGCAACTTTACCAAATGGGACAATCAGCCGGGTTCCGCGGGGGCCGCGAACGAAGCCCTGTTGCGCGCATCACAAATCGCGCAGACTGCGCCCAAGGGGCCGGTGTATATCAATCTCGAAGTTGCGATGCAGGAGGGCGCGCTCGGCCCAATGCCGGATTTACCCGACCCTGCGCGCAATGCGCCGCCGCAGGCGTCGCGGCCTGCTGCCGAACCCGTGACCGCTGCGGCGAAATTACTGTCGCATGCAAAAAATCCGCTGATACTGATGGGCCGCTGCTCGCGCAGCGAGGCCGGCTGGAAGGCACGCATCGCGCTGGCCGAAAAACTAAACGCGCCGGTGTGCACTAATTTCAAGCTGGCGGCAGCGTTTCCCACCGATCACCGGCTGCATGCAGCACCCCCGGGTGCGTATCTCACCGATGAAGCCCGTGCGTTGGTGCGTGACGCCGACGTGGTGTTGTCGCTGGATTATCTCGATCTCGCAGGCACGCTGAAGCAGGCGTTTGGCGACAAGCCGGTGAGCGCAAAAATCATTCAAGTGTCGTGCGACCAGCACAGTCACCGTGGCGGCGGCGCGGATCATTTCGGTTTGCCGCCGATGGATGTTTATCTGCTGTGCGAAACCGACGTGGCAGTGCCATTGCTGCTTGACGCCGTGAGCGCACGCACAACACCCGCCCGCGTGCTGGCCGCACCCGCGTTGCCTGCAGCGCCCGCTGCCGTGTCGCTGCGTGGCGTGGGCATTGCGCTGGAGCAGGCGACGCAAGGTGTTGATGTTTGCTACACCCGTTTTCCGCTGGGCTGGAACGGTGCGTACACGCATTTTCGCCATCCGCTGGATTACATCGGTCATGATGGCGGCGCCGGCGTCGGCTCCGGGCCGGGCATGACCGTCGGCGCAGGCCTCGCCTTAAAAGGCAGCGGGCGCATTGCGGTGGGCCTCGTCGGTGACGGCGATTTTCTGATGGGCAATACCGCGGTGTGGACCGCGGCGCACTACCAGATTCCGTGCCTGCTGATCGTGTGCAACAATCGTTCGTTCTACAACGACGAACGCCATCAAGGCCAAATGGCCGTCAAACGCGGCCGTCCCGAAGAAAACCGCTGGATCGGCCAGCGTATCGATGATCCAGCGGTGGATATCGCGGCGATGGCGCGCTCACAAGGCGCGCGCGGCATCGGCCCGGTTGAAAAACCTGAAGACGTGCTGCCGGCGATACAGCAGGGCATTGCCGCCGCGCGCGCAGGTGAGGTGTGCGTGATCGATATGCGGGTGTTGCCGGGGTACGATACGCGGGCGTAGAGTGCATACTGCGCACATGCAAAACTTTTTACTCAGAGAGACAAAACAATGATGAATTTTTCACGGCTGGTCGTAGCTGCCATCGCGTTAGGCCTCGGCGCTTGTGTGACAACTCCAGGCGGTGGCGAGCGCGCGCAGCGGCCGGAGGATGTCGGACTTTCACCCGAGCGATTGCAGCGCCTTACTGTGCGCATGCAGGAGGGCATTGCCAAGGGTGAGTATCCCGGCGCTGTGCTGGTGATTGGACGCCACGGCAAGGTCGCGTATACGCAAACATTTGGCTTTCTGAATCCAGAAACGCAGGCGCCCATGCGTGACGACGCGATTTTTCGTATTGCGTCGATGACCAAGCCCTTTGCTTCGCTGGCGATCATGATGTTGTCGGAAGAAGGCAAGTTGTCTATCGTTGACCCGGTCGACAAGTATTTGCCCGAACTCAAAGATATGAAAGTAGCCGTAGTCAAACCCGGCGCAGGCGGTCAATCCGCGATGATCCTAGAACCCCAGCGGCCACCCAAACTCCCCCAGTGATGGCCACTTCAAAATCCCCCAGTAGCGGGTAAGCCGATGTAATAAATTGGCGTAACCCGCGGTAGTGCCGACAGGACATCATCGCCCCTTTATTTAACGAGGGGATTGGGAGTGAATGTCTTGACACCACAGCAACGCAACAGCGTAGTCACGCTACTGCAAAACAAGGTTTCGCAGCACCAGATCAAGCGCAAGACGGGGATCGATCGCAAGACGATCCGCAAGCTCACGCAGGAGCTATCCG
>CAMBCF010000111.1 GCA_945864585.1 Bordetella parapertussis
GTTGGAGCAGTTTTGCGATGGTTACGAACAGGTGAATCGCGAGGAGCAGCAGGTCGCGCATGAGTTGCACGTTATCACGCCAGGCAATCTTCGCAAGACTGCACTGCAAGGGATATTCGCGTTACAATTTTACGAATTCGCACCCAACAGCCGATGGTCCTGCGCACATTTTGCACACACCTTGCAATTGCTCCGAGGTCGATCTCGAAACGATTCGGGCGGGTCAGGTTCACGGCATACTGTCCGGACATCACAGTTTGATTCCCGCCTGCTTGATGAACTTGCCCCACTTCGCAAGCTCCGCCGCGATCTGTCTGGCGAACTGCTCGGGCGAACTGCCGACCGATTCGAAGCCAAGGCCATCCAAGCGCTTTTTGATTTCCGGTCCTTCCAGCATTTGCAGTATCTCGGCATTCATGCGGTTGACGATGGGCCGTGGCGTGCCGCCCGGCATCACCAAACCCTGCCAGAAGTCCACTTCGAATCCGGGATATCCCGATTCGTCGAAAGTCGGCACATTGGGAATCGCGGCAGCGCGCTTCATCGTCGTGACGGCAATCGCGCGCAACGTTCCGTTGGCGATCTGCGCGCGTACGGCGGGCAATGACGAAAAGCCCATTTGGACCTGCGCGCCGAGCACTGCAATTACCGCCGGGCCGGCGCCGTTGAACGGAATATGTGACACGTCGAGCCCGGCTGCCGTCTTGAATAATTCACCGGCCAGATGCTGGCCAGTGCCGGCGCCTGAAGACGCGTAATTGAATTTGCCAGGTGATGCCTTGAGCAGCGCCACGAGTTCCTTCACCGATTTCGTTGCAACCGAAGGGTGCACGACCAGCACCGTGGACGCGCTTGCGATGTTGGTGATTGGCGCGAAATCCTTGATCGCGTCGTACGGTATCTGGTCGTAGAGGCTGGGATTGACCACGACCGCGCTACTCGCGATCGACATCACGTAGCCATCGGGCGCCGCTCTGGCGGCTATGCCCATGCCGATATTGCCGCCCGCGCCTGCGCGATTGTCAACGACGACCTGGCGCTTGAGGGACTCCGTCAGGTGCTGCGCGATGATCCGGCCCAGCACGTCGGAGGCGCCGCCCGGCGCAAATGGCACGATCAGCCGGATCGGGCGCTCGTCGGGCCTGGAATTGTCGGCTGCCAGCACGGCGGTTGTGACCGGCAACATAAACAAGGACATTGTCCAGCAGTGTATTTGCAGCATCATCGGCTTCATCGGTTGCCTCCTTGGTCAAGGACGCTTCGTATGCACGCTTTCGGCGCGTTTATTTTTTCGTTCACGGGCAGTCGCCACCGCATCCACTTCGTTTGTCGCGGCATCGATAACGACGCCGTATCGTTCGCGCGCGCGGGAAAGACTCATCTTTTGCTCCATCACATCTTCCGCTACTGCTGCTGGATCGCGCTCGAACGCGTTGCCATATCCGCCGGAAGCAGCCATTTCCGCGCAAAAGACGTCGCCCCGGCGCAAGGTCCGGATAAATTTTGACGGCAGCACTTCCTCTTTGCTTGTTCCGCGGTTCAGGTAAGCACGCGCGCAGGCGCCTTCTTCACCGGCGAACACGCCCCACGGCGCGTGCAAGAACCGGTCCTGACGCACCTGCACCATCGCTTCTTCGGCCAGAATGCGGTATTCGCGCACGATACCCAGTGCGCCGCGATACTGGCCCGGACCTTCCGTATCCGGCATAAACGCATAGCGCTCCACCCGCAGTGGGTTCTCGGCTTCGATGAACTCCACCGGCATGTTGGCCAGGTTGCCAATGCAGTTCGGACCGGCGTCCTGCCCGTCGCGGTCCGGGCCGCCACCATGGCCGGTGTTGTTGTGAAATTCAAGATGCAGTGAGCGGCGCCCCGTGTCGTCGTGGGTCGAAATCGCGATCGCAAATTCGGAGCCGCCGGTGCAGGCCGTGAGACGATTTGGCAGCAGCATTACGAGCGCACCCAGCACGACCGTGCGTATGCGGTACCCACTTTGGCCGCGTGAGCCGAAAGCTGCGGGGAATGGCGCATTGACGAAGGTGCCGACCGGGGCGATGACCTCGATGGGTCGGTAAAACCCGGCATTGCTTGGAATGCCAAGATCGAGGACGGTGCGTATCGCGGCGTAAGCGCAGGAGGCGGTGAATACATAGTAGCTGTGCACGGCGCCACCGACCCGGCGATCGGTGCCGCTGAAATCCACTGTGAGCGTATCGCCTTTTTTGATCAGCTTCACGTGTATCTTGACCGGCGGTCCGCCGATGCCGTCGTCGTCGTTCCATTCGGTGAATTCGGTTTCGCCGTCGGGCAGCAAACTGATCTGTGCGCGCGTAAGCCGTTCTGAATAGTCGATCAGGTCCGTTAGATACGCGCAGAATTCCGCCACGTCCCCCGTCACGTTCCATTGCGTGACTAGTTTTTCGAGCTCCTTTGCGGCCAGTTCGATGGCCGACATCTCCGCGCGTATGTCCGCCATGACGCGTTCCGGCACGCGGGTGTTGAACTCGATGACACGCAATATCGTGTTGTTGACTTTGCCCGCTTCGATGATCTTGGTCGGGGGTATGCGCAGGCCTTCCTCGAAGATTTCATTGCTGTCGGCGGCATTGCCCCCCGCGACGCGTCCGCCCAGATCGGAGTGGTGCAGGATGATACCGATCCACGCGACACGGTGTCCGCCAGCGAACACCGGTTTATACATATAGACGTCGTTCAGATGGCTGCAACCGGAGTAGGGATCATTGCATACCAGCATGTCGCCGTCGGCAATGTCATCGCCGAAATAGTCAAGGCAGCCCTTGAGCGCCGGCATCATGGAGCCCAGGTGAACCGGCACGGCCAGACCCTGTGCGACGAGCTGCCCGTCACCGTCGAGAATGGCGGCGGAGAAATCAAGGCTGTTCTTTACATTGGAGGAGCGCGCCGTGCGCACGATCATGACCATCACGTTGTCCGCGATCGTGACCAGCGCGTTGTTCAGCAGTTCGCGTTTTACAGGATTGATATTCACCACGAACCCTTCCTCACTGCACACGCTCCATGTGGATATTGTTCCACGTGTCTCTTCGCGCCGTCCATCCCGGGCGCAAGATGACGGTGGTGTCGTACTCTTCGACGATTAGCGGCCCGGACACCGGCTCTTCAGTGATTTGTGCGCGGGAAAGGACAGGGGTTTCCAGCCATCCGTGTTCCTCGCCGAAGTAGGCCTTGCGCTTGCCCGCCGTGACAGCCCGCTCATAGCCGCGTTGCACGCGACCGGGCATGCGCGGCGTCTCCGGCACACCACTGCATATCGCCTTTAATGCGACAAACTGAATGGCGTCGCCAGTCGCGACGTACCCGAAGATCTTCTGGTGCTCGGCCTCGAATGCGCGGGCGAGATCGCCGAACGCTTCTGCAGTAGCCGGGAATCCGGCGAGTTGCACCGCAAGCGGTGCGGTTTGTCCGAGATATTTCATGTCCACCGAGATCACGACGCGCTGGCGATCAGCCGTGACGAAACCCTGCTTAACCAACTGCGCGCGGCCCACCGTGACGAGATCCGTGGCCGCCGCATTGAACTCCGCGAGCGGCGTCTTGCGCAATTCACGATAAAAACTTTTTACGAGCTGGTGTTCGACGTCGGCGAACAACATACCCAGCGCACTGAACAGCCCGGCGACCGGTGGCACCACGACGTGGGTAACACCCCCCGCTTCCGCCAGTGATCCGGCGTGCACGGGCCCGTTGCCGCCGATCGCGAGCAGGATGAATTTCGCCGGGTCGCGCCCGCGTTCCGAGGAGATGGCGCGCAAGGCGCGCAACATGGTGGCGTTGGCGATCTGATGAATGCCATAGGCGGTGGCGGTTTCGTCGAGGTTGAGCCTGCCGCCAATGTGCTGGACGGCCTCGCGTGCCTTTGCGAAATTGAGTGGTAGGTCGCCGCCGACCAGCGCCTGCGCATTCAGGTATCCCAGCAGCAGGTTCGCGTCGGTAACGGTTGGCTGAATGCCACCGCGGTCATAACACACCGGCCCCGGGTCGGCGCCCGCGCTGCGCGGCCCCACCCGGATCCCGCCGGCCTCGTCGACTGCGGCGATGCTGCCACCGCCCGCTCCGACTTCGGCGATGTCTATTGTCGGCACCTGCACCGGATAGCCCGCGCCCTTGATCATACGCTGGCCCAGCACCGCGCCGCCACCCACCTCGGCCTCTCTGCTCACACCGAACGTAAAATCCTCGATGATCGTCGCCTTGGCGGTCGTGCCACCCATATCGAACACGATCATGTCGCGCATGCCGGTATGGGTGGCCAGGCGTTGTCCGCCCAGCACGCCGGCTGCCGGCCCAGATTCGATGATCGTAATCGGCATATCAGACACCATCTCCGCCGGCGAAATGCCGCCGCTGGACTGCATGATCATCAGCGGCGCACCTATCCTCAGCGTCTTCAAGCGGCGCTCAAGCGCGTCGACATAGTTCTTTACGACCGGACGGATATACGCATTGATCACGGTCGTGCTGCTGCGCTCATATTCGCCCAGCTGCGGCAGCAGCGCAGTCGATGCCGTGACCGACACTTCCGGCAGCCGCGCGCTGAAAAACTCCGCAGCCTGCATCTCGTGCATGTTGTTCGCACAGGCATTGACGAAACAGATCGCGAGCGCGCTGACCCTCTCACGCTCAAGCGCTTGCGCGATGCCTTCAAGCGCGCCGCGGTCGAGGGGCTGCACCACGCTGCCGTCCGCGGCGATGCGTTCCGTCACCTCGAAGCGCAGCCGCCGCGGCACCAGCGGTTCGGGCTTCCGGAATTCGACGTCGTACGGCCGTGGTGATCGAAACCGCGCGAGCTCGAGTACGTCGCGAAACCCCATGGTTGTCACCAGCGCCACTTCCACCCCCTTGCGCTCGATGATGGTATTGGTCGCAATGGTCGTCGCGTGGACGAACTCGGTAATGCTGCGCGCATCCACCCCAACATCGTCAAACAGGCTGGCGATGCCATCCTCTATCGCTGCGCTGTAATCTGCCGGTGTGGAGAGCAGCTTTTTGCTATAGACCGTGCCGTCGTGCGAAATCATCACGATATCCGTGAAGGTGCCGCCGATATCCACTCCCAGCCTGTTTTCAGGTTTGTTCATTGTGTTCTGATCAGGACTACACATTATGCCACTGAGGGATCGCAGAGGGTGACCATGCGTATGGCTATCGAGTCACAACCAAACGCGCATTGCATTTTTTTGCTGCGCAGGTATGCTTGTTGCTGCGGTATCCACATCCATGCAGAGGGCAGCCCATGATCAGTGCAGTGAAGCGGCTTGGTTTGTCGATTATCACTTCGGCACTGATGGTTGCCGTCGTTGCGGCGCAGGCACAGGATTACCCCAAGCGCCCGATACGTCTGATCGTACCATTTGCGGCGAGCGGCGGTTCGGATTTCGCGGGCCGCTTGATCGCGCAGAAACTCACCGATCAAATGGGGCAGACGGTGGTCGTGGACAATCGCCCCGGCGCGGCGTCGCTTCTGGGCACGCAGATCGCCGCGCGCGCCTTGCCAGATGGCTACACCTTGATCCTTGCTGATTCTGGTTTCACCATCAATATCGCGTTCTTCAAGGATCCGAAGTACGATGCGTTAAAGGATTTCGATCCGGTGTCGGTGATCGCTGAGACACCTTATATCCTGGTGGCCAATCCCTCCTCACCTTACTCGGCGAACCTTAAGGAATTTATCGCCGCCGCGAAAGCGCTACCCGCAAAACTCACCATCGGTTCAGCGGGCAGTGGCAGTGGCACGCACATGACGGGTGAGCTGTTTCGCCTGCGTGCGGGCATCAACATGACGCATGTGCCCTACAAGAGCGTGGGGCCCGCGATCTCGGACGTGGTGGCGGGGCAGATATATTCCACCATCGCCACCGCACCGGTTACGCTGCCGCTGGTGAAGGCCGGGCGTCTCAAGATACTCGGCGCGGCGGCTGCCAAGCGCAGCAAGTTACTGCCTGATGTGCCGACGTTTGCCGAGTCCGGCGTGAGTGATGTCAATGTCAGCAACTGGTACAGCATTATGTCGGTGGGCGGCACACCGAAGTCGGTGATTCAGCGCCTGCACACGGAAATGATGCGTGCGATCAACGCACCCGACATGCGCGAACGGCTGGCGCAAAGCGCATTGGAGCCCGTACCCAACACGCCGGAAGAATTTCGCAAAATGGTGGAGAACGAAATTCAGCGCTGGACGCGCGTGATCAAGGACGCGGGGATACGGCAAGAGTGAGTTCTCGTAAATAATTGTTTTTAAATAATAATTTATGATCCTGTCTCTTTAACGATAGCCCCGATCACTTTCTCAACATCGTCCTCGTTATTGAAGAAGCTCATCGAAATTCGCAAACGGTCATCCTTGACGTTGGTGATAACGCCATGTTTTTCGCGCAACACGTCCATCAGTCCGCCAGCTTCGGGCACGACCACGTTGATAATCTGCGCGCGCTCGGCCCATGCCTGCGGCGTCTCGGTCTTCAAGCCTTTGCGCTGCATCAGGTCAAGGCAATGTGTGGTCAGCGCCTGCACGCGCGCTTCAATGTTGGCGAGCCCGATGGAATTAAGAAACTTCACGCCTGCGCGCAACACGCGTATGCCTAGAAAGTTGGGATTGCCGCCTTCGAAGCGGTGCGCGATGCGCACATAGTCAAACTGGCTATTGACGTGCGCCTTGGCGATGGCTGAACCCGCTGGCACAGGGTCCTTGATGAAGGGTGTGCGCAACTGATCCACCAGTTCATCGCGGCAATACACAATGCCGGATCCGGTCAGGCCGAACAGGCCCTTGTGTCCGCCGATGGCGACGATGTCCGCGTTGAGTGACGACAAGGGCGCCGCCAGCAGCCCCGCAGCTTGCACGCCATCCACCACCAGCCGGATATTGCGGGTGCGGCATTCCGCACCTAGCGTCGGCAGGTCCACCCGGTAACCGTTGCCGTAGGTCACGTACGCCGTCGAGACTACGCGCGTGCGCGCGTCGACCTGTTCCATGAAGGCTTCCAGCGGCAGACGGCCCGCGCGGTTTTTCGCGTAACGAATCTCTACACCTTTCTGCTGCCAGTGCTTCCACGGCCAGATATTCGCCACATGCTCCATGTCCGTAAGCACAATGTTGTCACCGGCTCGCAGATCGAAGGCATGCGCGGCGATGGTCAAGCCCTCGGTGGTGTTTTTTGTGAATGCGATCTCACTGGATTTGGCGCCCAGCAGTTGCGCGACCTCCGCGCGCCCAAGCGCGACGTTATCGGCTGACCAGGCATCAGCGCCAGCGTTGTTGTAGACATCCTGGAAATAGGACTGTACTGCCTCTTCCTGGCACTTGGGCGGTATGGTCTTGCGTGCGATATCGAGATAAGTGCATTTTTCGAGCGTTGGAAACTCGCGGCGCAGCGCGGCCCAGTCGACAGCTTTTGTCATGAATGACTCCAGGATCTACTTAAGAGTTAAGGTTGGATGGATTCGACAGATTTCAGACTCTCGGACGATAGCCTTTGCGCGTGCAGCGGGTCAACCCCGTCTCGCATTGCGGAAACTGGCGCCGGTAGCATAAAAAACGGTATTCTCGCAGGTAATAGTCATCCCCTTTCTCATTCAGTAGAGGCTCCCATGAACGTAGCCACAGCAGTTGAATCACGCATTGTCGATACCTACCGCCAGCGCACCCAGCGCTCTGCCGCGCGTTATCAAGAGGCGATCAAGGTGTTGCCCAGCGGCATCGTGCATGACTCGCGGCGCACCTGGCCCTATGGCATTTACGTCGATCGTGCACTGGGTTCGCGCAAATGGGATATCGATGGCAACGAGTACATCGATTATTACGGCGGGCACGGCTCGTTGTTGCTGGGGCATCAGCACCCGCAGGTGGTGGCGGCGGCGCAGGCGCAATTGCAAAAGGGCATGCACTTCGCCGCCGCACAGGAGTTGGAGCTGGAATGGGCGCGCCTGATTTGCGAGATGGTGCCGTCAGCGGAGCGTGTGCGTTTTACCTCGTCCGGCACCGAGGCCACGCACCTCGCGATGCGCCTTGCGCGCGCGGCCAGCGGCAAGGAAAAAATCATTCGCTTTCAGGGCAATTTTCATGGCTGGCACGACCATGTGGCGTTCGGCAACAAGGATCATCTCGATGGCGCTGTCACGCCCGGTGTGTTGCCCGAAGTTGCGGCGGGCATTGTGCTGGTGCGCATCAACGACATGGCCGAGGTTGAGCGTCAGCTCTCCACGCGCAATGACATCGGCGCGGTGCTGATCGAGCCGCTGGGCACTAGCTCGGGCTGCGTGCCGACATCACCCGCAGTGCTGCGTGAACTGCGCGAGATTACGCGTCGCCATGGCGTGTACCTGATATTCGACGAGGTGGTCAGCGGCTTTCGCGCGTCCCCCGGTGGCTTGCAGGCCGCGTTGAATGTGATTCCCGATCTAACCACGCTGGCCAAGGTGCTGGCGGGCGGCATGCCCGGTGGTGCGGTGGCAGGCCGCAAGGAGATACTGGGCTGGCTCGATTTTGAAATATCAGCCGCCGCCAAACACGAGCGCATCAGCCATCAAGGCACGCACAACGGGCACGCGGTATGCGCTGCGGCGGGCATCGCCACGCTCGAGCTTATCCGTGACACCGACATTTGCGCGCGTGCCACGGCGATGTCGGATGCGTTGAAAAAAGGCATGAATGAAGTGCTGGAGGAGGAGGGCGTGCCGTGGGCGATTTATGGCGATTACTCGTTCTTCCATTTCTTCACCAACCCCGAGAACCGGCCCATCAAGCCGACGGTATTTGATGCACACGTGGTACCGTCGGAATGGTTCAAAACCGACAAGCGCGATACGATGCTGAGGAAAGTGGTGCTGGGGTTGATGATCAACGGCGTCGATCCGAAGAGTTGGCGCGGCGGGCTGGTATCCGCGGCGCATACGGCGGAAGACATCAAGCTGACTGTCGACGCATGGCGCAAGACCTTGCGTGCCATGCGGGATGAAGGGGAGTTCGCGTAAGTCTTGGCGATTGCACTCCACAGGTATTGGATGATGAGTATTACCTGGTGCTCGCTGCAGCGAGATCTGCCCTGTAGTATTTGCACGTCGGCGTGACGTGAACAATGGCGGACTACAGTGACCGCTTGCGGCAACAATCCGCGTGTGCGGAGTGCTCGTAAACCCGGATCCGGGATTGGAGGGTTGATGCGGTTTCAATGCTGCTGGAGAGAACGATGAGTGAGATGACCGAGGACTTGTTATCGGAGGAGGTTCGGGCTGCCCGCGACAGTGTCGTAAGGTTCATGCGCGCCGAGGTGGTGCCTGTCATGGGGGAATACGAGCGTCGCCGGGAGTTTCCCTTTGATCTGGTGCGCAAAGCCGGCGAGCTCGGCATCTATGGATCTGTCTTCCCGGATTGGGTCGGCGGTACGGACATGGGTTATCTCGCGGCCGCCGTCGTGACTGAGCAATTGGCGCGACATGATGCGCGGTTCGCCTCATCCACGAATCAACAGGGTGGTACTTGCCCCTACTGCATTTTCGCTGCAGGTACTGACGAGCAGGTGATGAAGTATGTGCCGAATTTCCTGAACGGCACAACGATAGGGATGATGTCACTCACGGAACCTTCAGGTGGATCCGACCCCGTTGGCGCGATGAGAACAATTGCTCGGCGCGACGGTGACGTCTATCGGCTCAATGGAAGCAAGATGTTCGCAACGCTCGCTAACCGGTGCGATGTCGGCGTGCTGCTCGCGAAAACAGATCCCCAGGCAGGTGCGAAGGGAATCACGGCATTTATCGTGGAGCCCAAGAAATATCCCGGATTCGAAGCGCGTCCCGTTCCAATGCTTGGCCTTTCACAGGCGCTCGACGCCTGCGCGGTGTACCTGGACGACTTCATCGTCCCGGTGGAGAATAGGCTCGGCGAGGAAGGTGAGGGTTTTCAGATTGTCATGCAGGCACTGCAGGCGGGGCGACTCAATGTCGCTGCGCGCGCAGTCGGGATCGCGCAGGCGTGCCTGGATGAAGCATTGCGCTATTTGAATGAGCGGACCGTGCGTGGACGCTTGATCGGCTCGTTTCAGATGATACAGGCGGATCTTGCGGATATGGTCGTCAACATCGAGGCATCACGTCAATTGGTATATCGGACCGCCGCGATGATGGATGCGGGTAACGCGTCCAATCGTGCGGCGTCGATAGCCAAATACCACGCGTCGGTCACCGCCAAGCACGCGGCGGACAAGACGCAGCAGTTCTTTGGCGGATACGGACTGGCGCAGGAGTCTCGCATTTCATGGCTCAACAGTTATGCCTATCTGTACTTCAACGGAGAGGGTTCCACGAACGTGCAGCGTGTCCTGATTGCAGAGGATGCGCTCGGCTACAAGAAAGCGGATCGGCACGCAGGAAAGCTCCGTTTTCGCGATCCCCGCCGGTCTCCCTTACCGACGAAACCTTGAAAAATTAAACAGGAGAACATCATGAGCGATACGAAAGAGAGCAAGACGAAGGCGATTCTGGAGCGCATCCAGAAAGAACGGGGCTTTGTTCGGTTATGGCCCAAGCTACTGGCCGAGCGCGACCCGGAGTATATGGAGTGTCTACACAACGTCACCACGCACGCGCTGCACAAGCGCGACCATCTTCCCCTCAAGATGAAGGAAATCATCCTCATATGCCTTAATGCGTTCGATTACTACGAATTCGGCTTTCGAATCCACGTTCGCAGCGCGCTTAAGGCGGGTGTCACCGAGGACGAGCTTCTCGATGCGCTCGAAGTGGTGGGCGTTCTAAAAGTACACAGCCTGACCTCGATGCTACCGGTGCTCGTGGAAGAGGTGGAGAAATTTCGTCAGGAAAGCGGTGCGGCATCTGGTGCATAGCGATGCATTGTCCGACGAGCTGTCGCGGCCGCCGATAGCATATCGCGTGCAGTATCGCGCGCAGTATTGTGTGTAGTCAGGCATACGCGCACGCTCGAAAATCGATTTTGACTGCTGGTGTGCTGTCGCACTGAGGAGAACCAACCCAATGATCCGCGTCGTCAGCGTCTCTATGTGGTGCCTGCTGGGTTTTGCCGGTACCGCTGTCGCACAGGCCTATCCGAACCGGCCCATTCAGTTCGTGGTGCCTTATCCGCCCGCGGGCGGTAACGACATCTTTGCGCGCGTTCTTGCCAGGCCGTTGCAGGAGAGCCTCGGCCAGAACGTCGTGGTCGAAAACCGCGCGGGCGCGGGTGGAACGATCGGGACGGCGTCGGTTGCGAGAGCAACGCCCGATGGGCACACATTGCTCCTGGGTTCTTCCGGCGCACTTTCGATCGCGTCCAGCCTCATTCCAAAGCTCCCCTACAACGCGATGAAAGACCTCGCACCGATTACCATGCTGGCGAGTGCTCCTAACATTGTCGCGGTGCATCCGTCGGTGCCCGCGGCATCAGTCAAGCAGCTTATCGCGCTCGGCAAGGGAAAATCGTTGGAGCTCACATTCGGCTCATCTGGCATCGGCGGATCTGGCCACTTGGCAGGGGAGCTCTTCAACGCGATGGCCGGCTTGAAGATGACGCACGTCCCGTACCGTGGAACCGGCCTCTCCGTAACCGGCCTTGTAAGCGGCGAAATAGCCGTGACATTCGAGAACATGATGATACTGCTGCCGCACGTCAAAGCGGCGAGAGTCCGGGCGCTCGCGGTGACAAGCCCGCAACGTTCTCCGGTCGTTCCCGAGTTGACGACAGTCGCGGAGTCCGGTCTGATTGGCTATAGCGCTGGACCCTGGTTCGCCATCCTTACAACCGCCGGCACCCCCAAGGAAGTGGTAGCCCTGTTGAACCGCGAGTTTGTAAAGATATTGAATCGGACGGATATCGTGAAGGTGCTGACCAGCGTTGGCGCGACTGTGACGCCGGGAACGCCTGACGAATTGGCCGAGTATCTGCGGACCGAAACCAGCCGGTGGGCCAAAGTGATCCGCGATGCGCGTATCACAGCGAATTGAAGTGCGCCAGACGTTTTCTTCGCGGCCTCGTGCTTCATCTTGGTTAGCATGAGCACCTTCCAAAAGCTTTTCAGTCCCCGCGGCATCGCCATAGTCGGCGCACAGCCGGACCCGACGCGTGGAGGCGGACAGCCGCTACGCGCATTGCAAGCCTACGGATATGCCGGACGTATTTATCCGGTTCATCCAGTCCACCAGGAGGTAAACGGGCTGCGTTGTTATCGGTCGATCCTCGATATCGACGGCCCCTGTGACGTCGCCGTGATAGCGATCCCACCGCGCGCGGCGATCGAAGCGGTTAGGGAGTGTGGCAGGCAGGGTATTGCGTTCGTGGTCATGTATAGCGGTGCATTTCGCGTGCCGGCTGCGGATGGCCGACCGCTGGAAGATGACTTGCGCGTCGCTGCGGCTGAAGCGGGCGTACGGATCATAGGGCCGAACTGTCTCGGCGTAGTGAATGTGTCGGAAAATGTCTACGCTTCTTTCGGCAGCATGAGCCGCGAGCCCAGACTGCGAAACGGTTGTGTGTCACTGGTCTCGCAGAGCGGCGGGTTCGGGTACAGCATGGTACTTCGCTGCCTTGGGGACGGCGCCGGGTTTCGTTACCTGGTGTCCACCGGCAACGAATCAGACGTAACGACGCCCGAACTGATTGACGCTTATCTCGATGACCCGGGAACGCGTGTCGTGATCGCCTACATCGAAGGCGTCGCCGACGGTCGTGCCCTCATGGCAGCAGGGCACAAGGCAGTGGGTCTCGGCAAAGCCATATTGCTGTGGAAGGCCGGCAATAGCGAAGAGGGAAAGCGTGCCGCAGCCTCTCATACGGGCAACATGACGGGCAGCTATGAGATCTATCGCGCCGCGATCAAGCAGTCCAGCATCATGGAAGTTCGCGGGTTCGAGGAACTTTCGGAACTCGTCAAAGCGTTCAGTAGCGGCCGGCTGCCTGCTGGTCGGCGTGTCGCCTTGATCAGTGCGTCAGGAGGTGCTGCAGCGGTTTTTTCCGATTGTGCCGCCTCTTACGGGCTCAGCATGCCACACCCGTGTGCGGCGACTGTTGATGCGCTTGAAAAGCTGGAGCTCGATATCGGCGACAGCATTAACCCTATGGATTGCGCACCAGGCTTTCTGAACGATGCGAGCGCACAGAAATTCACTCAAGCGATCGACTTGATCCTGGGTGATCCGTCCATTGACCAACTATGCATGCTGCTCATGACGGTGCTGGGACAGCAGGCGCTCAACGGGGCGCGCGCGTTGGCCTCAGCCGCGGCCCGACACAATAAGCCGGTGCTCGTATTTTCGTCAGTGCCGCGCGCTACGGCTGCCGAGGCGTTCAATGTCTTGGACGCGGCGTACATACCCGTGTTTACGTCTCCGTCGAATGTGGCGAGAGCTGCTGCTGCGATGGCCGATTTTGCGGCTTCCCGCGAAAAGCCATCACATTCCATAGAAGCGTCTCGCACCATCACGCGATTTGTACTGCCAGAGACAAAGGGCACCCTCAATGAAAAAGACAGCAAGGCACTACTGACATCTTGTGGCATCCCGGTCTCTCGGGACTTCATGCTCGCGCAGGATGCAGAGCGATCCGTGGTCGAGGCCCTTGTTGCGGAGCTTTCGGCACCGTTCGCTGTCAAGATCGTCTCACAAGACATCCCGCACAAGACCGAAGTGGGGGGTGTCCGGCTCAATGTCGATTTAAGTTCGCTCCACACCGTAGCGAGGGACGTGCTCGCCACGGCGCGCACAGCAGTGCCGCACGCGCGCATCGAAGGGGTCATGGTATCGGAAATGATTACCGACGGCGTCGAAGCGCTGATCGGTGTCGTCAATGACCCGGCATTCGGGCCTGTCGTCGTCTTTGGGCTGGGCGGTATATTCACGGAGGTACTGAACGATGTCGCCCACCGGGTCGCGCCTTTCGATCGCGACACCGCTTATGGGATGCTTGCAGAACTCCGCGGACGGGCGATATTCGACGGCGTGAGAGGCAAACCAGCGTTGGATATAGACGCCGTGGTGGATACGCTGGTGGCCATCTCGCAATTAGCGTGGCAGGCCCGGGACCGCATTGCCGAAATCGACATCAATCCAGTGATAGTGCGGCCACGAGGTCGAGGTGTTGTAGCCGTGGATGCCTTGATCGTGCTGAAGTAATGGCGGGGATCAGGTCGCTCACCCGATAGAGACAAAGCGACATCAGGGCGGCGGGTTTACAATGCCATGCACAGGTCGGGCGGAAAGAATCCAGGAGACGGAAGATGCGATGGCTACGCCGTTTTGTTGCAATGACGGTTATGGTGTTGGCGGCAGGTCTTGCCTGTGGCCAAGGTTACCCGTTGAAGCCGGTACGGATCATTGTGCCGTTTGCGCCCGGCGGCGGTAACGACTTCATCGGTCGTATCGTGGCACAAAAACTTTCGGAGAGCTTCGGCCAGCCGGTCGTGGTGGACAACCGGCCCGGCGCGGGTGGGGTACTGGGGGCAGAGCTGGGTGTCAAGGCGCGCGGATGGCTACACGCTGAATCTTGTTGGAGGTAGCTATCCGGTTAATGCGAACCTCTACAAGCTCGCCTTTGATCCGGTTACCGACATTACGCCCATCGTTCAGATATCTCAGGGCCCCTTCATCGTTGTCGTACATCCTTCCACACCCGCCAGAACGCTGAAGGACCTCATTGCGCTCGCGCGGGCGAAGCCGGGCGTGGTCAATTATGCGTCTCACGGAACCGGTGGCATAGGGCACCTCGCCACCGAGCTGATGCTGAGCATGGCGCAAGTAAAAATGGTGCATGTACCGTACAGGGGCACCGGGCCGGCGTTGACTGAAACCGTAGCAGGGCAGACGAGCGTGCTGCTGGGCAGTGTTGCGCCCACGCTCCCACTGGTAAAGTCCGGTAGGCTCAGGGCAATGGGAGTAACGACCCGGGAGCGCATCGCGGCGGCGCCGGATATTCCCACTGTCAGCGAGGCGGCACTTCCCGGCTACGAGGTCATACTCTGGCATGGTCTCGCCGGTCCGAAGGATTTGCCGCGTTCGATAGTGGAAAGAATCAATGCGGAGGTTAACCGAAACCTGAAACTGCCGGAGGTCGCCGAGCGCCTTGCCGCCGACGGTGTGTCACCGGCAGGGGGTACGCCCGACCAGTTCATGGAGCAGATAAAGCGCGACATCGACGTGTGGCGCAAGGTTGTCCTGCGGACTGGCGCAAAATTGGATTAGGAGCCGTATGGCCTTAGATGGAGCGCGAAGAAAGCAATGCTGTCAGCTCTCTTACTGTTGGCAGGTTTTCAAGATCACCCACTCGCTGTATGAGTTGCTGCACGGCGTGCGGGGCGATGATGTCATGGCAGCATTCTTCAAACTTTCCGCACAGATCATCCCAAGTGGCAGGCTGGTCCGGCCAGCCTTTGGCGTAAAGGCATTCCCGGGTCAACTTTGTTCCGTTGTTCAGGACAATTGTTATCGTTGCTTCCGCCCAATTTGCCACGTGTGATCCTGTCGGGGGCGAATTCGTAGTCAAGCCGCCATGGGGGTCTGGAGTAGGCCGCCGCAATGCTGCCGCCACGCGTGATGCGCGAGCGAAATAGGTGTTGGTGACGAAGCGCAAGCACGTTGTGCCGGTGTTGTCCCATCGAGCGAGCGATG
>CAMBCF010000112.1 GCA_945864585.1 Bordetella parapertussis
ACTTTGTCATTCGCGAGCCAGCAGCCAAATTGAACTTCCCGCGCCCGGTTACCCGCCAGTTGCCGCAAACAGACGGTTTGCTGCGATATCATGCGCTGGAACAGAATTCCCTAAGACCCCTGAAAAAAGATGTGTGCATAGATTAGCCCCTCGGGAGAAGGGAGGTTCGAGCTTCCTCTCTCCCTTTGGGAGAGAGGTCGGGAGAGAGGGTTCGGCGCAAAGAACCGCCGCAAAGAAAGGCGCTTCTTTGCGTTTCCTTGGCGTTTTTGCGTCTTTGCGGTGATGGGCTGTAGTTTCTAGTGTCAAGCCGCACCCATCATCCTGGCGAACGCCTGTTCCACATCCGCGATCAAATCCTCCGGGTCTTCCAGTCCGATGTGAAAGCGTATCGCCGGGCCGTCGGCCGGCCAGCGCGTCGCGGTGCGCAACGGCGCAATGTTGGGCGCAGTGACCAGCGATTCATAGCCGCCCCAACTGGAGCCGATGCCAAACAGTTTCAGCGCATCCACAAACGCCGCTACTTGTAGTTTGGTTACGGGGTTCAGCACAAACGCAAACAATGATGCCGCGCCTTCGAAATCGCGCTTCCAGAGGGCGTGGCCGGGGTCGCTTTCGAGCGCGGGATAGAGTACCCGTTTTACTTCGGTGCGCGTCTCCAGCCACCGCGCAACCGTGATGGCATTCGCCATCTGCTGCTTCATGCGCACACCGATCGTGCGAAACCCGCGCAGCGCGAGGTAACAATCGTCGGCGCTGGAACAGTAACCGTACTCGGCTACGGTGCGGCGCAGCGGCAGCCAATACTTTTCGTTGGTGACGATCAAGCCGAGCATCACATCGGAATGACCGACGATGTACTTGGTGCCGGCGTGTATCGATACATCAACGCCGGAATCGAATGAGCGATAGAAATAGGGCGTGCCCCAGGTGGTGTCGGCGAGCAGCGGAATGTTATGCGCGCGCGCTACACTGGCGATCGCCGGAATGTCCTGCATCTCGAAACTGAGCGAACCCGGCGCTTCGCAAAATATGGCCTTGGTATTTGTTTTTATTAGATTTTTTATGCCGGCGCCGAGCAGCGGATCGTAGTATTCCACCGCTACGCCGAAGCCTTTTAATTGTTTGTCGCAGAAGGTGCGTGTCGGGCCATAAGCGGAATCGGTAACCAGCAGATGGTCACCCGCTTTGACGAAGGCGCACAGCGCCGCGACGATGGCGGCGAGCCCGGAACACACGGCCACCGCATTGTAGCCGCCTTCCATTTTTGCCACCGCCTCTTCGAGCGCCCAGGTTGTCGGGGTGCCGTGGATGCCGTAACGCGGCGTCTTGTAATCGTCAGCGGGACGTGTGCGGTAGGTTTCGAAATCCGGGAATACGATGGTGGATGCGCGGTACACCGGCATGTTAACCGTGCCGTGCGTTTGCGATGGGTTGCGTCCGAGGTGGCCGAGCAGGGTATCTTTTTTCATAAAATTTAGGGAGTGTGAGTAAATCGCGGGTTACGCTATGCTACCGCTGTAAGCGAAAAATCCCAAATTCACTCACCTTAATTAATGCCATGAAGATTCCATTGCGCATCCTGCAAACCTTATTGCGATTTACGTTGACGGTAGTTTTGGCCGCCCTGATGGGCGGCGCGCTGGCGGCGGAGGGCGAAAAGCCGTACGAGCCGGAAGTCGGACAGGCGGGCAAGGATGTGGTGTGGGTGCCGACGCCGCAGCCCTTGGTTGAAAAAATGCTTGATGTCGCGCGCGTGACAGCGCAGGACTATGTGATGGATCTGGGCTCCGGCGATGGCCGCAATGTCATTGCGGCGGCCAAGCGCGGCGCGCGCGCGCTGGGTGTTGAGTACAACCCTGACATGGTTGAATTGTCGCGGCGCGAGGCCGCAAAGGAAGGGGTCGCCGACAAGGCGCAGTTTGTGCAAGGCGATATGTACGTGGCTGATATTTCCGAGGCCACGGTGATGGCCTTGTTTCTGCTGCCGGAGAATATGAACAAACTCGCGCCGAAGTTTCTCGCGTTAAAGCCCGGCTCGCGCATCGTCTCCAATCATTTTGCCGTCAGCGGCTGGGATCCCGATGAATCCGGCAGCGCCGAAGGCGACTGCGGCAGTTGGTGCTCGTGGCTGCTCTACATCGTGCCGGCACAGGTGGAGGGACGCTGGCGTTTACAAAAAGGCGAGTTGGAATTTGAGCAGAAATTTCAGATGCTTAGCGGCACCTTTACCGTTGATGGCGTCAGTACAACAGTGGGAAACGGCCGTCTGCTGGGTGACGAAATCACTTTTTCCATCCAGGGGAAAAATACAGCGGACGGGTGACCGCCGATGCGATGGCCGGCAGCGGCTGGAACGCTACGCGGATACGCTAGAATCGACTTGATGGATGGCCGCGCGCTGCTATACTGGTATCCGGACCCAGTCACGGAGTTAACAGCCATGCCGCAGGAACAAGCGCCGCGCCTCAGCCATGTCGGACTCTACGTTACCGACGTGCCGAAGATGACCGATTTTTATACCAAGATTCTCGGCTTTGTCGTCAGCGATAAGGCGGAAGATGGCCGCATCACGTTTTTGAGCCGCAACCCCAGCGACCACCATCAGGTCGTGCTGGTGCGCGGCCGCGCCACCGAGGCTACCGGACCGATGGTGCAACAGGTCTCGTTCAACGTCGGCACCCTCGCCAACGTCCAGCGCGCCTTTCGCAAGGTGTGCGCGGCGGGCTGCAAGGTCATCGATCCGCGGTGTCACGGCAATGCCTGGTCGATCTATTTCAGCGATCCCGAAGGCAATCGTATCGAGATGTTCTGCGATACGCCGTGGTACGTGCCGCAACCGCTGGGCTTCGAGATCGACCTCAACAAATCCGAAGACGAACTCTACCGCGAGACCGAAGCGATCTGCCGTGCCAAGCCGGGTTTCAAGCCGATAGAAGAGTGGCGCGCCGAGATCAGCCGCAAGATTGCGGCGCAGCTTGAAGCGTGAGCCGCGAAAACCGCCCGCATATCACGTATTGCCGATCAAACCCACGCGCCGGCTCCGCACTGGCGCGCAACCCGAGCAGGAGAGCACGCCATGACCGAACTCAAAGGCTATCACGCCCACGTCTATTACGATGCCGCCACCCGGCCGGTCGCCGAACGGCTGCGCGATGCGATCATCAGTAAGTTCACCGTCGAGCCCGGCGCCTTCAGCGATGAGCCACGAGGCCCGCACCCGATCTCGCAGTTCAACGTGATCTTCGAGCCGCCGGAGTTCCAGAACATCGTGCAGTGGCTGATGCTCAACCGCCAAGGCCTCGACGTTCTCGTCCATCCGCTGACCGAAAGCTCCTACGACGACCACAGCAAGAATGCACTGTGGCTCGGCACCCCGGTGTCGATGAGGCTCGAAATCCTGCGACCGAAATACAGCGAGGGCTTGCTGCCGGGCACCCAGCGGGCGTAAGTTTTACGCGTTGGAGTGAAACACCAGTCCCGCATGTTCGCGCAGCGCGTGAAACCGTATGTTCGGCCAGTGCTCGTGCGCAACCTTGATTTCGGCGTCGTGCGCCGCTAAAAACGTAGGCGCTTCAACCGCATCATGCGCGATACGATGCGCGTTGGCGTCGATGAAACGCTTCATTTCCCTGGGATCATCCGCCGTCACCCAGCGCGCGCTGTTGTAGCGCGAAGGGGCTAAGCGCGCTTCGCAGCCATACTCGTGTTTCAGGCGATGCGCTACCACTTCAAACTGCAGTTGCCCCACAGCGCCCAGCAGCAGCAGGCCGCCGGCCACCGGCTTGAATACCTGAATCGCACCCTCTTCACCGAGTTGTGCCAGGCCCGTGCGCAACTGTTTGCTGCGCAGCGGGTCGGCGATCTCCACCGTCTGAAACAACTCGGGCGCAAAAAACGGCAAGCCGGTGAACTGCAAATCTTCGCCTTCGGTCAGCGTGTCGCCCAGTTGCAGCACGCCATGATTAGGGATGCCGATGATGTCGCCGGCGTAAGCGTCTTCAACCAGGTCGCGCCGCTGCGATAAAAAAGACACCACGGTGTTGGGGCGGAAATCTTTTCCGGTGCGGCAGTTCTTTAACTTCATGCTGCGCTCGAAATGGCCTGAGCACACGCGGATGAAGGCGATACGGTCGCGATGGCCCGGATCCATGTTCGCCTGAATCTTGAATACCACGCCGGTGAATTTGGGTTCCATCGGTTCCACCACCCGCTGGATCGCGCGTCGCGCGCGCGGCGGCGGCGCAAATGTCACCAGCGCATCCAGCACTTCCTGCACCCCGAAGTTATTGATGGCCGAACCGAAAAACAGCGGCGTTTGTTTGCCGGCAAGAAAAGTTTCGCGCTCGAAAGTAGGAGACACGCCCTGCACCAGTGACATTTCCTGGCGCGCGTGCTCGAACACATCGCCGAAGCGCTCGGCGGCCAGCGGGTTGTTCAATCCCTGTATCGTTTCGTGTCCACCGACGCGGTCTGCGCCCGGCAAGAATACACGCATGCTGTCGTGTATGAGATCAAACACGCCTTTGAACTGCTTGCCCATGCCCACCGGCCAGGTGCAGGGCACCACCGGCATGCCCAGTGTGCGCTCGATTTCATCCACCAGGTCCATCGGCTCGCGCACCTCGCGATCCATCTTGTTGACGAAAGTAATCACCGGCGTGTTTTGCTGGCGGCACACCTGCAGCAGGCGCAGGGTCTGCGGCTCGATGCCATTGGCGGCGTCTATCACCATCAGCGCCGCATCCACGGCGGTCAGCACGCGGTAAGTGTCTTCGGAAAAATCGCGGTGGCCCGGCGTGTCGAGCAGATTGATCACGCAGTCGCGGTACTCCATCTGCATCACCGAACTCGCTACCGAAATGCCGCGCTGCTTTTCGATTTCCATCCAGTCGGATGTGGCGTAGCGCGTCGCCTTGCGTGACTTCACACTGCCCGCGATATGAATCGCGCCTGCGTACAGCAGCAACTTTTCCGTAAGCGTGGTTTTGCCCGCATCCGGATGCGAAATGATGGCGAAGGTGCGGCGGCGGGAGACTTCTTTTTCTATGCTCATGCGTGTGCCTGTGCGCGGCCGGTAACCCATGGCCGCATCGCGAAAGGCGCGCATGATACGGCATTTATCATTCAAAAACAACAAGATACAGTGTTTGGTCGCAAGATTCCGATAGCGAGAGAGATGCGCCGCACTTATAATCACGAAAACACACCGGAGGAGAGTTTCGATGCGTAGCCCAAAAAGAATTGCCGCAATCACTGTAACCGCGCTGCTGGCGGGTATCACCACGGCGCAAGCTGCTGCGCCCGCGTGGCCGGACAAACCCATCCGGCTGGTCGTTGGCAGCGCGGCAGGCTCAGGGCCCGACATCATCGCGCGCGTGATGGCCGATCGTTTGTATGGCGTGTGGGGCCAGCGTATGGTGGTGGACCCGCGGCCCGGTGTGGCCGGTTTATTGAGTGCGGATATCGTGACGCGCTCAGCGGCCGACGGCTACACCTGGATGATGATGACCTCACAGCTGTTTGTCGCCACCATTGTCTATTCCAACCACAAGGTAGACCTTGCCCGTGATTTCGCCTCGATCAGCCTGATCGGCACGGTGCCGTATGTGCTGGTGGTCAATCCATCGGTCGCCAGGACCGTACCCGAGCTGATTGAGGCCGGGAAGAAGGCGCCAGGGATGCTGCGCTACGGCTCGGCAGGCGCTGGCGGCGGTGAACACATAACGAGTTTCCTGTTCGGCCAACTGGCGGGAGCCAGCTTCCTGCACGTGCCTTACAAGGGCATACCGCAGGCTCTCTCCGACACGGTGGCGCGTGAAGTGCACTTCGCCACCCCGGTGCTGCCGGTCTCGCTGCCGTTCGTGCAGAGCGGGCGGCTGCGCGCGCTGGGCGTCACCACGCGCAAGCGCGCGGCGTTGTTGCCCGATGTAGCTCCTGTCGCCGACATCCTGCCCGGCTACGAAAATTTCGGTTGGTACAGCCTGGTTGTGCCCACCGGCACGCGGCCGGACATACTCGCCAAAGTGAATACCGAAGTGGTAAAGGCGGTGAAGGAGCCTCAGTTCGCCGAACAGCTGAAAAGCCTGGGCATCGACCTCGTCGGCAGCACGCGCGCCGAGTTCGATGCCTTCCGGCGCAACGAGACCAAGCGCTTGGGAGACATAGTCAAAGCCTCCGGCTTGGATCTGAAGTAGGACGGCAGGGTTCGCGACGCGAAAGAAGCAGGGCGCGTCTATTCACCCACGGACTGACACGCGGCGGCAATCACGCTATCGGTGATGAAGTAACCCGCTGCGCGCAGCGCCAGCGCGACCAGCGGCCCGGCATTGACCACCGCCCGGTCAGGCATTCGAACCAAACTCCGCGCTTAACTCATCGTCATCCAGCGCCGCCACCGGCACCCCGGCACGCCCGGCAGCGAGGAGAAATTCCACCCGCCCCATGCCACAAAGTTTTCCAGCCTTGGCGGAACTCAAGCGGCCGACCTCGATTGACTGACGCAATCGTGAGATTGAGCGCGCACCGTCTAGCCTGCGCCTTGCATCACGTCGAACTGTTCGATAAGTAAACCTTCGATCGGTCCAAAGTGTTTGACGTTGGCCGTGAGCAGCGGCACGCCGTGTTCGAGTGCGGTGGCGGCGATCAGCGCGTCACCCATTCCCAAGCCATGCGAGAGCGTCAGGCTTTCCATTAATGCGACCGCGCGAATGGTTATCGCCGGGGTGACCGGCAATTGCTCGGTATTGCGCAGTGCCAGACTCTTTTGCACCGCCTGCAATTCGGCACGGCTACGCATGCCGTGAAGCAATTCACGCCAGGTAATCGCCGAGATTGTGAGACGAGGCAAACGGGCGAGACGCTGCGTAGCCCGCGGCAGGCCGCGCCCATGTCTATCAATGCGGCCGGATCAACACATCGGTATCGACCAGCACCCGGTTCAGTCTTCGTTGCGCGAACCGTCACGGTTGTAGCGAGGGGCGCGCAGCTTGCTCAAGTAAGCTTCCACTTCACTCATGTCTTCACGGTCGCACCAGATACCAAAGGCCGGATCGTTGGTTACAAAGCCGGTGGCGTCCGGAGCGACAGCGGTCTCTTCGGTTTCGATCCGTTCCGTCACGCGCGCGGTCTGTGGCGCGGCCAGCTTAGTACGCCAAGTTTCTGGCAGATCGGCGACGTTTACGTGTTCGATGATACGGCGCTCATTTGGGACTCCCGGCCCGCCAGAAACGTGTGGCGGACAACGACACGATTATCCCTTACGCCGAGCAAATCGCGCAAACTACAGGACACTTGCAGTGATACCGACAGGGGCAAACTGCTCGCGCGGATAAAAGTTAAATTATTGTTTAAAAACAATTAGTTATGATACAACTAATGAAGGACATCAAACATGGATAAGCGGCACTTCGACCCTCTCGTCAAAGGTGTGCGCGAAATGACGCGCTATATCGCAGCAGTGAGGGCGGGCAAAAGTGTGCGTGGCTTAAGAACGACTGAACTGTCCGCGCCGGACGTGCGCACCATCCGCGAGGTGGCCAAGATCAGTCAGAGCCAGTTTGCGAAATTGATAGGTGTGAATCTGCGCACGCTGCAAAACTGCGAGCAGCAACGCACGCAGCCCACCGAGCCCGCCAGGGCGAGGCTCAAGATCGTTACTTCAAACCCGAAGGCGATTGAGGCGCTGCACGGATAAATCTGAATTGCCGCATCATGCGGCGCTCGGTTCTCATGTGAGGGTCGTATTTCAATGGTGCGCCACCGCCTGAAAGCAGACCACCAGTAGCGCAGGCGCCTCGCCTGCAGTCCACCTCTGACGTCTTATTCAGCTTCCCCCGGACCCCGGTCTGCGCATTTCCCACCGAAAGGTGCAATGACCCTCTTTATCCATGATGGAATTGACGTTTTACGTATCACGTAATATGATATTCCCGTGGTCCTGAGCTTCAAAGACAAGCGCACTGCGGCACTGTTTTCCGGTTTGGCCGTCAAGGGCTTACCACCAAGCATCGCGCAACGCGCGTTCGACAAACTGCGTCTGTTACACGCGGCGTCCAACCTGGACGACCTGCGCGTTTCGCCCTCGAACCGCCTGGAAAAGCTTAAACGCGACCGGCGCGGTCAATGGAGTATCCGGATCAATGACCAATGGCGTATCTGCTTCAATTTTGAGGCAGGCAACGCGCACGATGTTGAAGTAGTGAACTACCACTGAAGGAACGGCAAATGGGCATTCGCATGCAAGACCTCGCAAGCACCGATTTTTCGGACGTAATCGCGCGCCCACGCAAGCGCCTGACCGTCACGCATCCCGGCCAGTTTCTTCTGGACGAATTCATGGAGCCGAATGGCCTGTCGGCCAACGCTCTCGCTACCGCCCTGCACGTTCCCGCCAACCGCGTCACCGCGATTCTCAAGGGGCAGCGTGCCGTCACCGCAGACACCGCACTCAGGCTGGGCCGTTACTTTGGAACAACGCCCGAGTTGTGGCTGAATCTGCAGAAGGATTACGAACTGCGTGCAGCCCGCGCGACTTCGGAAGATGAAATTGCCTCATTGATCGAACCTTTGGCTGCATGAAGCGGCTCGACGCGGACGTGCGCACGATCCACGAGGCGGCCAAGATCAGTCAGAGCCAGTTCGCGAAATTGATCGGCGTCAATTTGCGTACGCTGCAAAACTGGGAGCAGCAACGCACGCAGCCCACTGGGCCCGCCAGGGCGCTGCTCAAGATCGTTGCTTCAAACCCGAAGGCGATTGAGGCGTTGCACGGATAATTCGGATCTGTTCCCGGTCGGGCGGAAACGTGGCCAGTCTCCAATGGCGTTCCAAGTATAATTTTCCGGAAATGCAACTCTGATTCGTGATGCCGCTGTTAGCAACCTGGACACGCAGCCCATATTTTGCCCTATCGCGGTATCGGTACCGGCATTCCGCGCGCATTGCAGGCATGGCCGAAAATAGAACTGATCGACGACCATGAAGGCAACCAGTTCAAGGCGGTGGTGTGGCGCCCTTACACCGGTGAAGTGCCCGGGAAAGTCACCCCTCAAGTCACCCCTAAAGTTACCCCTCAAGTCGGCACGCAGCCAGAGTCACAGCCAGAGTCACTGGAAAATCGCGTGCTGCGCACACTGGCAACCAAGCCCGCCAGCAAAGCCGAAATCTCCGCACAGCTTGGGCAAAAAGAAGTCTCCGGCTAGCTCAATAAAGTCGTGCGGGACTTGCTCGCAGCCAGGACCATTGAGTACAGGCGCTTGGGAGACATAGTCAAAGCCTCCGGCGTGGATCTCAAGTAGAAGGGCGGCGTTCGCGACGCGAGTAGATCACTCGATCTTGATGCCGGTGCTCTTGATCACCTTGGCCCACATCGCCGTCTCGTCGCGCACTTTCGCGCGCATCGCCGCGGTAGATTTGTCGGATATCTCCGAGCCGCCCGCGAGCACCAACTCCTTCACTTCCGGCACCCGCAGGACTTTCACTACTTCGCCGTAGAGGCGTTCGACGATCGGGCCCGGCGTCCCCGCCGGCGCGAATAGACCCACCCATCCGTCTACGTTGTAGCCGGCAACGCCTGCTTCGGCAATCGTCGGCAGCTCGGGCAGCGCCGCCGAGCGCTGCGCGCTGGTCACGGCAATCGCGCGCAGCCTGCCGGTTTTCACGTGGGGTATGGACGACGGCGGGGTGGCGAACGAAAGCTGTGTTTCATTGCCCACCACACTCAGCAGGGCCGGTCCACCGCCCTTGTAGGGCACGCTGATGATATCCACGCCCACCATCATCTTGAACAGTTCCACCGCGAGGTGCGGGCCGCCGCCCACGCCCGCATGCGCGTAGCGCAGCTTGCCGGGCTGCGCTTTCGCGTAACTGATCAACTCCTTGATCGACGTGGAAGGCACCGAAGGATGCAGCACCGCGACATAAGCGTAATGAATCAACTGCGTGATCGCGGGCAGATCGCGTATAGCGTTGTACGGCAGATTCGAATACGCGCTCGGGTTCATGGTGATCGGGGGATCAGCGGTGATCAGCAGGGTATAGCCGTCGGGTGCGGCCTTGGCAACGATGGCGTTGCCGATGTTGCCGCCGCCGCCGCCCCGATTGTCGATAACGATCGACTGGCCGAGCGCTGCGGGCAGGCGCGCAGCAAGTATGCGCGCGATGAAGTCGGTCGACCCGCCGGGCGGGAAGGGCAGGACAACGCGTATGGAGCGGTCGGGATAGGCCTGCGCAAAACTGTAAGTCGGCAGCGCGAACGCGGCCAGTATGGCGATGGAAAATCCGCTTGATTTCATGGTGTATTTCTCCAAATAATTTTGTGTGTCATGCCGCTAAGGCGGTATAAACCGACTGCACCTGCGGCGTTTGTATTCACGCGCCTATCGTGACAGTACTCGCCGGGCGCGTCCAGTCCGGGAAACACGGGCGGGCGTCGCGCTGGTAATGCCCGGCGCCTTGACGCGACCACTTTTCATCCACAACCCCACGAATTTCCCTATCGGTGCTCACGATCTCGCGTGGTTACGGTTTCATAATGAGCTTGCCCATCACCTGCCCCGACTCAAACACCTGATGCGCGCGCGCCGCTTCGGCCAGCGGTATGCGTTCGTATATCGGCACCTGGATCGTGCCCTCATGCAGCAGGCGTATCAGATCATGCGTGCAGTGCGCGCGCAGTTCGGGCCAGTCATCCAGGGTGTGCATGGTGAAATAGCGGTACGAGAGGCTGCGCCACGGCGCTTTTTCGACGGCAGCGGGTATGTTGCCGGTGGGCCGTCCTTCGATGCGGCCATACAGCATCAACAGGCCGAAGCGGTCGAGGCAATCGAATAGATCCGTCATGCCGGCGCCGCCGACCATATCGAGCACCAGATCGACGCCGCGCCCGCCGGTCAATTGTTTAACCTGATCGACGACATTGCCGCGCTTGCGGTCGACGGTTTCGTCGGCGCCTTGTGCGCGCGCAAATGCCGCGCGTTGATCGGAACTCACCACGCCGATCACGCGCTTCCCATAGGCGCGGGCAAGCTGCACCAGCGCCGTGCCCACGCCGCCCGCCGCGGCGATTACCAGCACCGATTCGTAGTGAAAACCTTTTAGCGCAGAATTGAGCAAGTGCCACGCCACCTGATAGTTGGCGAGTCCTGCCGCCTGATCCAGATCGACGCCCGCGGGCAGCGGATACAAAAGTTCTTCGCGCGCGACCAGGTACTCCGCATAACAACCGCCACGATCCTTGAATTCGCGCGCCGACACAAACACCGGCTGTCCCACGCGCAGCTTGCTCACGCCGGCGCCGGTTTCAACCACTGTGCCGCTCATCTCGATGCCGGGAATCAGCGGCAGCGGCGGCATCCACTGGTACGCGCCACGGCGGACATAGGTTTCAGGCATGCACACGCCGATGGCGTGCGCTTTCACCAGCACTTCACCGGCGCCGGGCCGGGGTGTCGGCAGATCGATGTACTTCAATACCTCAGGGCCGCCGGTCTCGGTGATTTGTACCGCTTTCATGAAGCCGCTTTCATTTCAAAGCGTACCGCGATGGCGGCGCTGGCGATCACCGCCATGTCGTGACCGCCTTCCTCCGGCACGTTGAGTCCGCCCTTCACGACCTTCACCGTGACTTGCCCGTGCGGCAAACTCGCCTTGATGGCAGCGGCGTCGACTTTGCCGGGCTCCTGCACGCCGATGGTGACTTCCACCTGCATTTCTTTGGAGTTAAGTCCCAGCGAGCGGATAAACGCCAGTGACGAATGATGCAAAGCGTCCTGCACCGCGCGCAGCGCCGCCTTGGTGTAATCGCCGCCGTGCAAATCGTTGCCGGCGCCCATTTCGAGAATGATTCTCTTAAGTGGCATGTCGGTTCTCCTTACACATCAAGTCGGACGATGGCCGCCGCATGCGCGAGCACGGTGGAGCTGGTGCCTGCGTCGTTAAAAATCTCCAGCCCGCCTTCGTAGACTTTGACGGTGCCGGTGCCGTGCGGCAGCACTTTCAACACTTCGGCTTGATCCACCCGATCGGGCTTGGGCACGCCGATCAGCACTTCGACCACCATGGAGTCGACAGGCTTGCCCACGGCGTCGGCAACATTGAGCGAGTTGTGCCACAGCGCGTCACGCAATGCGCGCACCGCCGCCTTGGTGTAATCCGCGCCGCGTATATCCGTTCCCATGCCGATTTCTATCGCCATGCGTTTCATGGTCATTGTGAATCCCCTTTGGAGTTTGAACCTGCGTCCATTCTAATCCGCATTTGAGTCACTCACGTGCCCGCGTCGCGCGCCACTCGCGCGTCACGCGTCCTTTGGCCACACCGGCCATCGAGTTGCCGCTAACGCGCCCGGTGTAAGCGATGCTATTCACGGTAAAGGTAATTTCCTCGCCACGCAGCCGGCCGTTTTCGATGGCTACAGCCACGTTATCGATTTGATAGGACCCGTAAATCTTTTGGTAATGCTGCTCCAAAACAAGCCATTCGCCATCCGCCAGCCGCCACGGGCCGGCCACCTGTGACGGCACCACATAAAGCACTGCGATGCACCAACTGTTGCACGGCGCAGTGCGCACGGTTTCGTCCGGTTCCCAGCCGCCGCCGATTTCGTAAGTGTTCGACACGATGCGCGAGCCGGGCTTGAGTTGCAGAAACTTCGGCGCCAGAGTGCTCAGATGGTCGGGCAATAAAAACAGCGGCAGCACCGAGGCTTGCGAAATATCAGCCTCGAACATATCGCCCTGCGCAAACGTGGCCTTTTCGCTCACGCCTGCTGCGATGGCGGCGCGTTGCGACAGCGCCACCAGCTCCGGATTGTACTCAACGCCATGCGCGCGTGCGCCGCGCTTCGCCGCCGCAATCACCATGCGCCCGTCACCCGACCCCAGATCAATCACGAAATCGCGCGACGTAACCTGCGCCATGTTGAGCATCTGTTCAAGCGTGATGTCGGGCGTGGGTATCCACACCACATCCTTGCCCGGCTGTCCGGCGATGGGTTTATAGGTGTCTGCCGGCGTTTGTGCGAACGCCATGCCTGCTGCGAGCAGCAGACATCCCAACGGCAATACGTGCTGACCGGTGTTCAAACCGTTTCCCTTGCGCCGCTTGGATAAGGCGGCGGTTTTTGATTTTACCTCTCCTGCCATGCGCCGCAGGATCCACGTGGCGCAGTTCCCATGGATACGCGGACAGCCATTTTCAGGGAAATTGCGGCTATGAGAGTGCGCGCAGAGATTTTTTGCGCAGTTGACGGTTGCGCAGGCTGCGGCTAGATTGACGGCTGGTGAAAAAAGATGATTGAAATTTTCAATACCCATCACCACTGGCGGATACCGCTGGATCTAACTGCGAGGAGAATTGGCATGTGTATGATTCGATGGTTGGGCGTGTTTACGGGGCTCGTGGTGTTCGCGTGCGGCACGGCGTGGTCGCAGCCCGCTTCGACAGGCTCAGGACAGGCGTACCCGGCGCGGCAGGTGCGGGTGGTGGTGGTATTTCCTCCCGGCGGCGCGACCGATATCGTATCGCGGATCGTGTTTCAGAAAATGAGTGAGCAGCTCGGCCAGCAGTTCGTGATCGACAACCGCGGCGGCGCGGGCGGGATGATCGGCGCCGAGATTGTGGCGAAGAGCCCGCCCGACGGCTATACGCTGATGGTGTATTCGCAGACGCTGCTTGCCAATGCACACCTCTATCAAAAGCAGCCGTACGACGCGCTGAAGGACTTCGTCGGCATAACCACGCTCACGCGCATAGTGCCCATGCTCGCGGTGCACCCCTCGCTGCCGGTGCGCACCACCAAAGACTACATTGCCCTGGCGAAAGCGCGTCCCGGTGAGATCCTCTACGGCTCGGCCGGCATCGGCGCCTTGCAGCATCTTGCCATGAGCACGTTCGCCAGCACCATCGGTGCGAAAATGACGCATGTGCCGTACAAGGGCGGCACGCTGGCGGTCACCGGCATGATGAGCGGCGAGATACAGGCCATACTCACACCGATTGCCGAACTTTACGCCCATCTCAAGTCGGATCGCGTGCGGCCTATCGCGGTATCTTCACCTGCGCGAACCACCCAGTTTCCGGCGATCCCTGCCATCGCGGAAACCTTAAAAGGTTTCGAATTCACTTCGTGGTTTGCTGCTTTTGCGCCGGCCGGCACACCCAAGCCGATCATCGACAGGCTCAACGCCGAGCTCAAGAAAGCGGTGGAAGATCCCGGTATTTCCGCGAAGCTTTCGGAGCAGGTGCTCGATCCCATGTATATGACCACTGAAGTGTTCGCCAAACAAATTCAGATTGAGTATGACAGGCTCAGGCAGGTGGTGAAACTTTCGGGCGCCCGCATCGAATAGACCCAGCGGCGGGGACGCGAGGCGTAAAGGGTTGTGGTCCGACTACAGGTCCGCCTGTGCCTGTGCAGCCTGCTCAAGCTGGAGTAATTTCTTCGCGCTCATACGGGCCGCCGGGGCATTGGCGCGGCACTTGATCACCGGCAGACCGCTTGAGTCAATCTGCACCATGGAGCCGGCTGCGAGCGTTGTCGGTCGCGCCGGCGGCGTCATGCCGAGTCCTTGCCGCAGAAACTCGGCTACGAGATCCTTCAGCGTTCGCCGCTGCACGACAGCGCGCAACTTTACTTCCCGCATCAGTTCGTCGGGCAAATCGAGTGTGATTTTCATGACCCCAACTTATCAGCTTGCTGGTTTACCATCAAGATGGAGAGCGCGATTTGCGATTTTGTAGAGATATAATAAATAATAATAAAAACAAAGAGTTACAAGAGAACGCCGAGGACATTATATAACGCCAATCTGCGCCCTCAGTTACTCTCCATCACCGCTCAAACGAGCGCCGGCATCACTTCCTTCGCAAACCGTTCCATCGAGCGCAGCACGCGCTTTTGTTCCATGTCGCCGAACCAGAAGCTGCAGTTGAAATGTGAAATACTCATCACCGATTGCAGGCGTTTGATCTGGCGGATGCAGGTATCCGGCGAGCCGACGATGATGTAGCGCTCGATCAGATCATCGATGTCGGGTTCGGATTTGGGCATCACCGGGATCGCCTTGCCGTTTTCTACTTGCTCGTAGTGATTGCGCAGGCTCAGCGTTACACGCATGTTCCAGCGCGCGTGTTCGGCGGCGTCCAGAGCATCGGCGTCGCTTTCGGCGACGTACACCGCGCGCTGCACGCCCACGCGCGGCTTGCGCGGCAGGTTTAGCTTAGCGACAACATCCTCGAACATTTTTCCGAACGTGCCGAGATGATGGACGGTAACGCCGAATCCCCCGGTGAGCACATCGAAACCGCGGCGCACCGCCGCTTCGAGTGCGTATGCGCTTTGCGCCACGATCCAGATCGGCGGATGCGGTGTTTGCAGCGGTTGCGGGAACACCGATGTTTGCGGCAGTTTGTAGTGCTTGCCGTCATAAGTGAAGGGTTTGCCCTTGAACGCATTGAGAATGATATCGAGCGACTCGTCCCAACGATGGCGCGCGGCGTCGAGTTCGAGACCGAAGCGCTCGAATTCGTAGTTCTGGTAGCCGCGCCCGAAACCGACATCAAGCCGCCCGCCGCTGAGCAGATCAAGGGTTGCGATTTCTTCGGCCACCAGCAGCGGATGATGCAGCGGCACCACGATCACCGCCGTGCC
>CAMBCF010000113.1 GCA_945864585.1 Bordetella parapertussis
ACCAGCTTTCCCGTATGCATCGAACCACCTCCAGAAAAATCCGGAAGTTTCCAACACATTGAAATCGGTGACACCCGTGTTAATCATTTTTGTACGTATTATCAGTAAGTTAAGTCGCGCTCACCCCAAAATCTCCGGACAGCAGTGAACGACGGTATTAAAACGCAAACTCCGGCCCATCTACATACTTGAACCGCTCCAGCGCATCAGGCCGCAAGGTGAATCCGATGCCCGGACAATCCGGCGCATGCACATAGCCGTCACGGATGTCGAAAGGCTCGTTGAAAAGCTCGTTCATCATCGGCATGTAACCCTGGCTTACTTCGAGAATGTGGCAGTTGGCTGCGGACATCGCCACATGAATGCTGGCGGCGAACAACACGCCCGCGCCCCACGCGTGCGGTGCGAGACGGATATCGTACGCGGCAGTGAGCGCGGCAATGCGGCGGATTTCGGTAAGCCCGCCCGCGCGCGCGACATCCGGCTGCGCGATGTCGATGGCCTTGTGTTCGAGCATGCTGCGAAAGCCATAACGCGAAAACTCGCGCTCGCCCGAAGCAATCGGGATGCGCGTCGAGGCGCGCACCTCGGCCATGCCGGCATGATTGTCGGGCGACACCGGCTCTTCGAACCATGCGATGTTGTACGGCTCCAGCGCTCTGGCGAGGCGTATCGCCACCGGTGTTTCAAGCGAGGCGTGCGCATCGACCATCAATTCGACGTTGGGTCCGATGCCGCGCCGCGCGGCCTCCACGCGCCGCACGCAGTTCTCGATTGAAAATCCGTCGCGGCCCACCACGCGCATTTTCACCGCGCTGTAACCTTTGGCCGCATAACCGCCGAGCTCCGCTTCGGCTTCATTGCCTGGCGCCCAGCCGCCGCTGGCATAGCCGCGCACCGAACTGCGCACGGCCCCCAGCGCCTGATAAATCGGTATGCCCAGCGCCTTGGCCTTGACATCCCACACCGCGATATCGACGCCGGATATCGCTTCCATCACCATGCCGTTGCGGCGGCTGGTTTCCGCTTGCGCCACGCCGCGTTCAAGCGCGGGCTTGGCGCGCGAGCCGTTGTACATTTTCTCGAAAATGCGTTCGGAGAACAGCGGGTCTTCGCCGATCAATTCGGCAGCGAGCTCGTGCTCGACGATGGCGGCCACCACCGGCGGCGTACCCAGCGCCGTGCCCATGCCGGTGAGTCCGCTGTCGGTTTCCACCAGGATCAACGTGGCATCGCTTTTCATCTTGGTGCCAAGGTCGGTGCGATGGCGGCGTTCGGGCGGCACCGGGTCGGACATGGGGATGGCGCGTACTCGGGTGATTTTCATTGCGGTTCCTTGCGAATCAAAAATAAAAAAGCATTTTTGCCACAGATGAACACAGATTCACACAGATTTCGCTAGCTGGTTATCTGTGTTCATCTGTGGCAAGTATAAGTATTTGTTTTAATTGAATAATTTTACTTTTCTGACTGTGTGGCGATGCGGATGCCGATCAGCACCAATACCGCACCCGCAAACGCCACCGCGCCCAGTGTCTCGCCCAATAGTATCCACGCAAACAGGCCCGCCATCACCGGTTGCAACAGCAGGGCCACCGACGATAAGGTGGCGGGCAAGTGCGCCATGGCATAGGCGATCAGGCTTTGCCCGGCCACTTGCGATATCAGCGCCAGCCCAAACACTGTTGCCCAACCCGCCGCCGTTGCCGGAAAAAATATTTCACCGGACAGCCATGCCAGTGGCAACAGAAACACGGTGGTGACGACACTGCTTACCGCCATGATGCGCGCGGTGCTGACGTTGCCGCGCAGCCGCGTTACTGTGAGTTGATATGCGGCGTAGAACATCGCCGTCACCACGCCCAATGCGTCACCCAGCAACGCGCGGCCGCTGCTATTCGGAATATCACCGCCGATCATCAGCATGACGCCGATGAGCGCGGCGGCGAGCCCGGCGAGAAACATCGTTGCGGGTTTCTTGCGCCACCACATCCAGGCGGCCAGTGTGACGAAAATAGGCGCGAGATTGGCGAGCAAAACCGCATTGGCAACCGAGGTCAGCACTATCGACCAGTGCCACACCGCGAGATCGCCGGCAAAGAAGAATCCCGCGGCGAACAATAATCCGCGCGGACTGCTGTGCGCGGGCGCGCCGCGGCGCTGATCCATCCACGCCCACGCCCACAAAAAAGGCAGCGCCAGAAACACGCGCCAGAACGCCGTGGAAACCGGCCCCGTTTCGCTGACTTTAACGAACAGCGCCGAGGTGCCGATGCAAGTCGCACCGGCAAGCAGGGCGATGATGGCGAGCGTGCGGGCGCGGGAGGTGGATGCGGTCATTCGGTTTGGTTTAGAACGTACTGGATACCGGCTTTCGCCAGTATGACGGGGTGGTGAGGCGACTTTGGATTTTCTTCGCGGTACCTTAGCGTCGAACCCTCACTCCTGACCTCTCTCCCAAAGGGAGAGAGGAAGCTCGAGCCTCCCGGCTTCGCCACCCTCGCTTCGCTCTCCCTCCGGGACAAGGGAACACTTGCAGCGGAGCAGAAGGGTCGAGGAGAGCGTAGCGAGGGGGCCGAAGGCGGGATGGCGCCTTTGCGGTGGATTTTCGGGGTTGCTTTTGTCACCGCCCCTGAAACTTCGCTTTGCGCTTCTCGATAAACGCCGCCATGCCTTCTTTCTGGTCCTGCGAGGCGAACAGCATCTGATTCGCCTTGGTCTCCAGCGCAATGCCGGTGTCGAGTGAGGCATCCATGCCGCGCAACACGCATTCCTTGATCTGTTCGACGGCGAGCGGCGGCAGTGCGGCGATTTGTTGCGCCAGGGCTAGCGCGCGTTTTTCCACTTCGGCGTCGGCGACGATTTCGCTCACCAGCCCCATCTCGAACGCTGCTTTTGCACTGATAAAATCACCGGTCAACAAATAACGCATCGCCTGGTATTTGCCCACTGCACGCGGCAGACGCTGGGTGCCGCCGCCGCCGGGAACAATGCCGATCTTCACTTCGGGCTGGCCGAAGCGCGCACCTTCGCCGGCGATGATGATGTCGCAGGTCATCGCCAGCTCGCAGCCGCCGCCCAGCGCGTATCCATTGACCGCGGCGATCACCGGCTTCGGGCACGCTGCGATCGCGCGCCACAGCTGGTGCGTGCCGCGCAGCAGCATCTCGATTGCGCCCGCGCCCGCCATCTCCTTGATATCGGCGCCGGCGGCGAATGCGGTCTCATTGCCGGTGATGACGATGCAGCGTATAGCCGGATCGTCGCCCATCGCGGTGAGGTGATGCGCGAGCAGCCTGCGCACTTCGAGATTCAGTGCATTGCGCGCATCGGGACGATGGATGCGAACCAGGCCCACACCTTCAGCCGGACGCTCGGCCAGGACCACGGGTGCTGCGGCAGCGGTCATGACGACTCCGCGGGCGGTGAAATCAGTGCGGCTTATCCTTTTGCTCCGCCCACCCTGTAGTCTTCGCGCCCTCGGTGGCAATCAGCACAAACGCCATCACGCACGGCTCCGTGCTGCGATTGTTCCAGTTATGGTTGGTGCCGAGCTGGATCACCACGTCGCCTGCTTTGAGGTGAACCGCGCCGTCTTCCATCTCCATCCACATTTCACCGGACAGACAGATCGCGTAGTCAACGGAATCGGTGCTGTGCCAACGCGCGATGTTGCCTGGCGCGTAACGGGCAAAGCGAAAAACAGAACCGCCGGCGAGGCTGGTGCCGAGTTCCCAGTTGTTCGGATCGTCGGTCGCGGTTTCAGCGGGAAGTTTTTTGGTGGCCCACAGCGGTATGTTGTCAAAACCCGGCCGCAGGTTGACCGGATCGATGGCGCTGTCCCATTTGATGCAGCTTTTGCCCGCGTTGTTGAATCCGGTTACCACTCTTCGAAATGCCATTTTGTGTATTCTCCGATTATTTGTGTGATATTTTTTACCACAGCACACCCTTGCTTCACAACATCTTCAGGCGCTCCAGTCGCAAATAAAGTTCGCGGCAAATCCACGCATCGGTAGCCGCATAGGCGATCTGCGCTTCGCTGAGCGTAGCCACCGCCCAGTTGGAGGTACGCGCGCCTTTGGGCACGCGGCAGCCCAAAAATATCCCCGCAAGATTGCGCACACCCGTCTGTTCGAGGCCGCGGCGGCGGCCGACTACGCCCAGATCGACCACATTTTTTTCCGCAAACGCAAACACTTCTTTCAATTCCAGCAAGTCGCGCGCCACCGCCACGCCGGCTTTGACGAGCCGCGGCTCGGATAGCAGCGCCGCGATGCCGGGAATCACATCTACACGCCGCAATTGGAACAAATACACCGCGCGCGCCGTGGCCACCTGCACCAGCGCCGGCATGTAACGCTCGCCCTTGGTGAAGGCGGGGCGCGTTTCCGTATCGAAACCCACCACCTGTTCCTGCCGGATGTCATCAAGCGCTTCAGTGAGCTCGGTGCGCGTGGCCACCACACACACCCGCCCCTCGTAGCGGCGCACCGGCAACGCCGCCATGTCCTCGCGCGAGATGGCGGGTGCGATGCCTTCAGGCAGGAGGTAGGCGTCGGCGTTATGCATAGTCTGGCAGATTAACCCTGTGCGGCGCTAAGCGCCAGCGATACCGGCGGGCGCCGCAAATGTGCCCTTGGAAACGCGGCAATTCAGTGAAATGCGCTCATGTCGGGCGTGCCGTTATTTAACCGGCACGCTCACCAGCCCCTTGAACACGAGTTTCTGCGCGCGCTTGCCGTCCTGTACTTCGGTGGTGTAGAGGTTGCTTTTGGGATCGACATAAATGCCGTGTTCCGATTCGACCCAATCGAATCCTTCTCCCGGCCCGCCCCAGCCCTGCACGAAATTGCCGCTCTCATCGAATTCCAGCACCGGCGGTGCGGCCATGGCGCGGGCTTTCTGGTCGCTGCGGATGGTGGTGGGGCGCTGCAAAATCCACGCGTGCCCGCGTTCATCTATCGACACGCTCGACACTTGTCCGAACACCCACTTCCCCCAAGGGAAGGGGATACCGGCCTGCGCCGGAATGACGGGAGTGGGGATTTTCCCTGTGTTCCACTGCGCTCTCTGTGGCTAACAATTCTTTAGCCTTATTGACCTCACATAAATATCGCCATAGCATGGTTGCTATGAAAAAAACCGTCTATTATTTCCATTCGCTGTCCTCACCGTGGGCGTATCTCGGCTGGCCAAAGTTTCAGGCGCTGATCGCGAAACACGATCTTGATGTCATCGTGCGCCCCACACGCATTGTGCCGCCCAACGGCGGCATACCTCTGCTCAGCCGGCCCGACGCGCGGCGGCGCTATCACGAAGTCGAACTCGAGCGCTGGCGCAGGCGCCTGAACATGCAGCTGGTGCTGCGCCCCAAACACTACCCCACGCAAAATGAATTTTGCGCGCGCATGGTGATCGCTGCCGACCGGCTCGGCTGGAACGCGCTGGCGCTAAGCCACGCCCTGCTGCATGCGCTGTGGAGCGAGGAAAAGGACGTGAAGGACGCCGGCGTGCGTGTCGCCACCGCCAACGCGCTGGGCATGGACGGCGCGAAACTGCTGGCGATACAGGACACGCCGGAGATCCTGGCGGCGTGGAAAGCCAGCGAGCAGGAAGCCCGGGCGCGCGGCGTATTCGGCACGCCGACGTGGGTCTACAAAGACGTACTGTACTGGGGCCAGGACCGGCTGGATTTTCTGGATGAGGCGCTGTCGGCGTAGGCGCAGAAGTCTGGATGCGATCCGGCAGTTACCGATTTTGTAGTGCTGGATTGTCAGATCGGGTCGCAACGCCTACGCGAGATGCGATTAATAAGGCCGGTCTCCGCGCACCAGCATGCGATACAGCCTGCGCTGCTGGCTATGATCGTAATCAAACCCGGCTTTGTGCAGCGATGCGCGGTCGTCGATGATCAGCAGGTCGCCTTTTTGATACTCATGCGCATAACAAAATTGTGGCTGGGTAATTTTATCGGTTATTTCCTGCAGGAATTCCTGCGTGTCCTCCGGCGTCATGCCGATGATTTTTTCGGTCTTGCTTTTGTGGAACCACACCGCCTTGCTGCCGGTTTCAGGATGCGTGCGCACCAGCGGCTGCACCGTCGGCGGCTTTTTGGATTCTAGTTGCGCGCGCAGAACATCGGGATTGGCGATCTTGAAGCGCGCGCTGCTGATCAGGGTGTTCTCGGTTTTCATGCCGGTGATTTTTTGCTTCAGGTCCTCGGGCAGCGATTGGTAGGCCGCGCGCGAGTTGCACACCGACGTGGCGCCGCCTTTATCCGGCACCGCCACCGCGTACAGCATGGTGAATTTCGGCGGCAGTTCCTGATTAGTGTGATCGGTATGCCAGGTGGAGTTGGTGCCGACTTTGGCCGCATTGCCCTGGCTGTCCTTGTGGAAGTTGTCGAGCACGCTGATCAGCGGAAAACCGTCCACCAGATAGCGCCGGTTCTGGTCTTCCATCAATTCGCCGAACATTTCGGCGGCGGCCTGTAACTGCGCGGGCGTGAGATGCGCTTGTCCGCGAATAACCAGCACCACGTTTTCGACCGCGGCGTCATACAGTTTTTTCTGCGTTGCGGCGTCGACGGGCTCACTCAAATCGATGCCGGTGACGATGGCGCCGATGTGTTCCTTAACTTTGGTTATTTTCATGGTGTGGGCGGGTGCTTGCATTACAGCGCTCATAGCATATCTCCTTGAAAAGGTGATCCAGAATGCGGATTACGTGCTGCCGGGTGATGGCATTATCATACGCTCACTGTCGCCGAAGCGCCAAAACGGCTGGCGGCCCCATAGGCGGGCAGCGTTTTAAACGGCTAATTGCGTTTGAGCGAATACCGTTTACGTTACTTCGCCAGCCCGATATCCACCAGCACGCTCTTCATGTCCGCGTAGTCCTTGTCGAGTTCTTTGGCAAATGCCGCGCTGCCAAGAAAAACATTCGACCACACGTTCTTTTCCATATCGTCTTTCTACTCCGGCGCTTCGGTGGCTTTGCGCAACAGATTTTCCCAATAGGCAATTTGCGCGGGGGTGAGTCCCCTGGGCGCGAGCACCGCGCGCCATGCGCCAAACACCACATCGACGCCTTGTTCCTTCCACGTCGGCACGTTCGCCAGCACGCCCGTCAAGCGCTGTTTCGCGCTGGTTGCCATCATACGCAATTTTCCGGAAGCGACATGCCCCGCCACATTACCCGCCGCCGTGGTGACCAGATCGATATGCCCGCCCATCAGGTTGGGTATCGCTTCGGCGGAACCTTTGAATGCAATCACCTTCAATTCACGCGGACTGCCGCCGATGGCTTTCATCAACAAGCCGGCGGCGATGTGATTGTGGTTGCCGAGCAGCGGCGAGAATCCAGTGGCCACCGACTTGGGGTCCTTGCGCAAGCGCGCAATCAAATCTTTTCCCGTAGCGAACGGTCCGCCCGGATTCACCGCGTACACCGTGTAGTCGTCAAACAGCGAGGCGATCGGCGTAAATTCGGAGTGATGCAGCTTGCCCGACCCGGTGATGTGATTGGTGAGGATCGGCGGGCCGGAAACCACCAGCATGTGCGGATCGTTCAGACGCTGATGCACATAGGTGTAGGCGATGTTGCCGCCGCCACCGGATTTGTTGACCACCGTCAGCGATACCGGCAACGCCTTGCTCGCCAGCAGAATGCGCTCAATGGTGCGCGCGGTTTTATCGTTGCTGCCGCCCGGTGGATTGGGCACTACCAGCTCGATGTTTTTCGTCGGCGCCCAGCTCTGTGCGATGGCGACACCCGACGCAGCTGCCGCGCACGCGAGCAGGGTTATCATCAGCGGGTTGCAGTAATTTCATTAGCTTTTCCTGGCGATGCGCTTCAAGTAACACTGATACGCGCGGTCTGGGCCGCGGTGAAACCATTGTCCCCGCTCCATTTGAATTCCAGCGTGCCGCTTTCGATGGCGACGGTGGAAAACTGTATGAACGGATTTGCCGAAATCGACGGATGCAACTCTGCGCGAAACACTTCGACGCCGTTATACAGGCACACGAATGTGGTGATGATATCGCGCCGAATTGGCGCACCCAGATGCGTGCGGCGAAATCCTGTCTCCATGTGGTGTGCGACCAGCGTCCTGATGTCAATGATCTGGCCGCGCTTCGCCGTTTTGGGCACATCGAGACGCACGTTTACCGTGTTAGTCACGTCGGCAACTCCTCGAGGCAGGCCGCCAGCGTCACAATCAGATGCGTGCTGTCGGACCAGAATGAGCCGTCGCTCAATTCGGCGATGGCCACCACGTTTTGAGTGTCTGCCATGCGCACACGCGTCGCCACATGCGCACGTCCGGCACGCGGACCCAGGCGAAAACTCGCCATCTCGGGCAAAGGATTGCGCTCGGTAAAGACGTGTATGGCCTTGACGTGATCGGCCTCGGTCATCGGACTTTCAACCTCGACCACAAGCGGCACCAGGTGACCATTCTCCACCAGCGGCGGCACGTCCAGTTTGACTTTGCCCTTGTGAATGGTTTTTGTGCCCACCAGTTTGCGGATGGCCTCGGGCATATTGTTCAGCGGCGTGCGAAACATCTGTGCACGCGCGACCGACGGCAAGGCAGACACAGCAGCGAACCCGCCGGCGACGACCAAAAACCTGCGGCGCGATTTCGGTTTCATAACGGCATTGTGCAACACAACGAGGTGCTGCCGCGCAATTGCGGTGGGCGCGGCGGCATCACTCGCGAACGTTCGCCTACACCATCGTCATGCCGTGATGCTTCAACGGCACCGTGCGCAAACGCTTACCGGTTGCTGCGAAAATCGCATTGAGCACAGCGGGCGCGGCCACGCAGATCGTCGGCTCACCCACGCCGCCCCAGAAACCGCCGGACGGCATGACAATGGACTCGACCTTGGGCATTTGCGCTATGCGCATCGAATTGTAGGTATTGAAATTCTCCTCCACCATACGGCCGTTCTTAACCGTGCATTCCTGATCGAACAGCGCGGACAATCCATATACAAACGAGCCGGCGATCTGCCGCTCGATCTGCGCCGGATTGACGGCGTAGCCGGGATCCGTTGCGCAAATAATGCGATGAATTTTAACCTGGTTGCCGCCGCTCACGGACACCTCGGCGCAGGCCGCGACAAAGCTGTTAAACGCTTTCATCTGCGCGAGGCCGCGGAACACACCTTTCGCCGCGGGCTTGCCCCACCCCGCGCGTTCAGCCACGGCGTTGAGCACCGCGAGATGCTTCGGATTCTTCTCCATAAACTTGCGCCGGAATTCGAGCGGGTCCTGGCCCACCGCATGCGCGAGCTCGTCCATGAAACATTCGACGTAGATCGCGTTCTGGTTGATGTTCACGCCGCGCCAGAATCCCGGCGGCACATGCGTATTACGCATGGCGTGATCGATCAGCAGGTTGGGTATGCCTTTGTAGCCGAACTCGAACTCGCCCGCCCGTGCCACGCCTTGAAAGGTGGCGGGGTCCATGCCCTTTTGCAACGCTTCCGGGCGCACCGCAGACAGTATCGATTGCCCCGAAATGCGCATGTGCAGGCCGGTGAGATTGTTGTTGGCATCAAAGCCGCCGACCATTTTGCATTGCGTTACCGGATGGAACCGGCCTTGGCGCATGTCTTCTTCGCGCGACCACAGCAACTTCACCGGCACGCCGGGCATTTCCTTCGCGATACGTACAGCCTGCGTCACGTAATCATGAAACGCGCCACGCCGGCCGAAACCGCCGCCGAGCAGCATTTTATAAACCTCGCACTTGTCCGCTGGCAGGCCCGACGCCGCCAACGTTGCGGCAAAGGCCGCCTCGCCGTTTTGCGTAGGCACCCACACTTCGCACTTATCCGCGGTGTAGCGCGCGGTGGCGTTCATCGGCTCCATGCACGCATGATTCTGGAACGGATACGCATACACCGCCTCGACCTTTTTCACCGCACCGGCAAGCGCTTCCTTGGCGTTGCCCGCGTCGTTGCCCACGAAAGCCTGATCGGCATCGAGACCTGCTTTCAGAATCTCGGCAATGGACGCACTCGACACATTGGCATTCGCACCTTCGTCCCACACGATGGGCAGCGCATCGAGCGCGGTCTTGGCCTGCCACCAGGTATCGGCGATCACGGCAACGGCGGTGTCGCCGACCTGCATTACCTTTTTCACACCCTTGCGGCCTGCAACCTTGGCGGTGTCAAAACTTCTGACCTTGCCGCCGAACACCGGGCACTCCATGATTGCGGCGTTGAGCATGCCCGGCATCTTCAAGTCGAACCCATAGACTTGTTTGCCGGTGAGCTTGTCCACAGTATCCAGACGCTTGATGGACTTGCCGATGACTTTCCAGTCCTTCGGGTCCTTCAACGGTACATCCTTCGGCGGTGTAATGCGTGCCGCCGCCTCAGCCAACTTGCCATAGGTGACCTTGCGCCCCGACGGGTTATGCGTAACCACACTGTTAGCCGCACTGCACTCTGCGGCCGGCACTTTCCACGCCTCGGCTGCGGCCTGAATCAGCATCACACGCGCGGTGGCCCCGCCACGACGAACATAGTCGTGCGACTCGCGGATACCGCGGCTGCCGCCGGTGGAGAAATCACCCCACGCGCGTTTGCGCGCAACGCTCTGGCCCGGTGTCGGGTACTCTGTGGTAATTTTTGACCAATCGCATTCGAGTTCCTCGGCCACCATCTGCGCCAGACCGGTGAGCGTACCCTGCCCCATTTCTGAACGCGCAATGCGGATCACCACCGTGTCGTCGGGGCGAATCACCACCCAGTGCGTGATTTCAGGCGAACCATCCTGCGCGCGCACCACACCCGGGCCAAACGGCGGGAGCTTCAACCCAATGGCAAGACCGGCACCGGCGGCAGCAGTGCCCACTACAAACGAACGGCGGCTGACTTTAGGCGTATCGATAATATTCATGTTGGTCTCCTCAGTTTCCATTAGGCTTTGGCGGCGGCGTGTATCGCTTCGCGCACTTGTTGGAAGGTGCCGCAGCGGCAGATGTTAGTGATGGCGCTGTCGATGTCGGCGTCGGTCGGCTTGGGCTTGCTGTTCAACAGCGCCGTCACCGCCATGATCATGCCCGACTGACAATACCCGCATTGCGGCACTTCGTGATCGTGCCAGGCTTTTTGCACCTTGGTCAGCACGCCTTTGGCCGCGAGACCCTCAATGGTCGTAATTTTTTTGCCTTCCGCCGCACTCACCGGCATTACGCACGAACGCACCGGCGCGCCGTCGATATGCACAGTACAAGAGCCGCACACCGCCACGCCGCAGCCATACTTGGTGCCGGTGAGACCGGCGTGTTCGCGGATCGCCCACAACAGGGGCATGTTGGGTTCGACATCGACGTCGTGGGTTCTGCCATTGATATTGAGTTTTGCCATGATGCCTCCTCGTTGGGACTTGCGTTAATCCGAAAAATACAGAGCTAAATTCTGGCCGTGCATTATTGGCCATCGCCGGTCGAAAAACAAGCATTTGCGGGCGCTTGTTCGGACACCCTTCCGGGACACCATGAAACCCCCGCTTTGCCCGCCAATCGGCGCTTAACGCACCGCCACCGGCGCCACCGTCGAACCCGTGCCACCTTGCATCTTGAGCGGCTGCATGATTAATGCGAATTCATAAACGCGCTTGCTGGAAAGTTCATCGCGCTTCAGGTTTTCGAGCAGGTGGATGCCATGCACCACCAGCGCGATCTGATGCAGCGGCAGCGAGATTGGCATCGTGCTCACAACGCCAACCCGAGGCTGCGAATGATGACCCTGTTCTTGTACCCGGCCCACAAATTATTCATTGAATCAGATGGTTAGATCATCAGCCCTGAAGGCTGTGCAGGCGCCGGCAGGCGCTGCCGCGAGCGCTCGCCGTGGCCAGCTTGACAGTGCGCACGCGCGAGAGGATTATCTTCGCCATGCTAACCCTCCAAAAAGCTGAAGTTGCCGACCACGCACTCGCCGACGAGATGGATCGTTTGGTGATCGTGAAATCCGCGATCTACACGTCGGGCGAAGTCGACCCGCGCGAGCCGTTGCCGCGGCAGGATGCCAAAGGCCGGCTGTACTTGATGCATCATGACCCGCGTCTGGCGCGCATGCCCGACAAACCCACGCTGTTCGATTTTTTCAAGTACCGCTTCGCGCCGGCCACGCACATGCTGCAAAGCGCACGGCTGGCGCAAAAAAACGGCGTGAGCGAAAAAATTGTTCTCGCCTGCCTGCTGCACGACATGGCCGCCAGCGCTTTCATCCGCGCGGATCACGGTTATTGGGCCGCGCAACTGGTCGAGCCGTATGTCGATGAGGAAGTGGCCTTCGCCATTCGCTACCATCAGGTGCTGCGCTTCTACGCCGATGAATCCGTGGGCTATAAATATCCCGAATCGTATATCCGCCTGTTTGGCGCGGACTACAAACCGGAGCCTTATCTTGAAGCCGCGTACCAATATGCGCGCAACCACAAGTGGTACATGACGGCGCGGTTGCTGACGGTCAACGATCTTTATTCATTCGATCCGAACGTGCATGTGGAGCTGGAAGAGTTCACCGATATCGTGGGCCGCCACTTTCGCCAGCCGAAAGAAGGCCTGGGCTTCGATCAAAGCCCGTCTGCGCACATGTGGCGCACGATTAACTGGCCGACACGATACCTGTAAGGTGGGTTAGGCGACGGGGTTTGTCGCCTTAACCCACCGTCACGCATGCGTTGTCGATAGCGCGCGGTGGGTTACGGCGCATACCCCGCGCCTAACCCACCCTACCGTTCCCCGGCAACCAGATAAGCCCACAACGCCTGTATCTCATCGGGTTTTAGCACGTCGCCCCACGGCGGCATGGTGTTCCTGCCATTGGTGACCGAGTCGACAAATCGATCAGGCCGGTCGCGCGGGAAGGTCGCAAGATCTATCGCCCACGGCGGGCCGATCATGCGCACGCCGTGGCAGGATTCGCAGTGGCTTGCGTAAAGCGCGGCGCCGCGTTTGATCTGCTCCGCAGGGAATGGTTTTCCCCCCGGACTTTGTGCCATGCCGCCCACACAGAAGAACAGTAATGACAGGGCGATAGCGGTGGTGATTTCACGCGGCATGCGCTGGTGCCCCTGTTTATTCCGGCATCAGCGCAAATGTCCATACCGAACTGCCGCGCGGCACCAGAGGGGCAACGATCCTGCTGATGACGCTGCCGCCCAGGCCAGACGCCACCGTCACGTACTGCACGCCCTTGTGCGTGTAGGTGATGGGTGGTGCGTTGATGCTGGAGGTGGTTTTGAACTGCCACAGTTGTTTGCCGGTTTCTTCGTCGAGCGCGATGAATTCGCCGGTGGGTTTACCGGTGAAGACCAGGCCGCCGTCCGTTGCCAGCAGGCTTGCGGCGCTTGGAATATCGGTAATCGGAATCTTCCACTTGAATTTGCCGGTAACCACGTCCATCGCGACCTGATGGCCGACCACATCGCCCGGCTTGATCGGTGCGCTACGGCCCGCAGTAGCGGTGTTAGGTTCGCCCAGCGTCTGGAACTTGTAAGGCACAAACTTCTGGATGCGCGGCAGATCCCAGGTGTTGATGTAGGCGAGGTTGGTCTTCGGATTAAACGCGAACATGATGGCGTTGGTTCCGCGTTGCGGATAGATCTCGACTTCTTCGCCCTTCATCAAGCGATCTGCGACGTCCGTCAGCACCGGCCGCCCGGTTTTCAGATCGACGTGCGTGGCCCAATTGATGCGCGTCATCGGGTGCGCGGCGATCAGTTTGCCGTTGGTGCGATCCACCACATAGAAGTAGCCGTTCTTGTTGGCGTTCATAATGACCTTGCGCATCTGGCCGCCGATGCGCATATCGGCAATCACATTTTCGTTATTGCCGTCTGCGTCGTAGAGGTCGTTGGGCGTGAATTGATAATGCCATTCGATCTTGCCGGTCTTGGGACGAATCGCAATTACGCTGTTGGTGTAGAGCGCGTCACCGTTGCCGCGATACTTGGCATCGTACGGTCCCGAGTTGCCCACGCCCCAGTACACCAGGTCCAGTTCGGGATCATAGGAACCGTTGAGCCAGGTCGAACCGCCGCCGGTCTTCCATGCATCCGGTGTGGAATCAGCCGTCTTCGGCCAGGTTTCGTGACCGGGTTCGCCCGGCGCGGGAATCATGTGCGTGCGCCACAGTTCCTTGCCGCTTTCCGGATCCCAGCCGACCAGAAAGCCACGTGTAGCGTGCTCGCCGCCGGTGGTGCCGGAAATCAGCACGCCGTTGGCAATCAGCGGCGCGACCACGCCCTTGTAGCCCTCTTTGAAATCGGCGAACGCCGTTTTCCAGATTTGCTTGCCGGTTTTCATGTCGAGCGCGAGGATATGCGCGTCGAGCGTCACGCGGTAGAGCTTGCCATTGTAGATGGTCGGGGAGCCGCGCATGATGGCGCCGGCGCTCGAGATGCGCAGCACCGCGCGATCGTATTCGACTTGCGTGCGCCAGATTTGCTTGCCGGTCGCCACATCGAGCGCAAAGGTCCATTGGCCGTTGACGATGTACATCACGCCGTTATAGATCGCCGGCTGCGCCAGCTCGCCCGTGTCGCTCATGGTGCCCGTGCTCCAGATCGGCACCAGGCGTTTGACGTTGGATTTGTTGATCTGTTTCAGCGGGCTGTACATCTGCAGCTTGTTGCTCATGCCGAAGGTCGTCACGTTCTCGGTATTCTTGCCGTCGTTGAGCAACTCATCGGCGGTTTGTGCCGCAGCGAGCGTAGACCCCATCAACAGCAATACTGCCAGCAGCTTTTTCATTGACTTCTCCCCATTTAATAAACCAACAACGATGCTTGAATTAGGCTCTGCATGCCGCAAGGTGGCGCAATATAACTATTTGTTTTTAAACTTTATTTAACAACGCCGCCAGCACTTTCCCCGGCGCAAAGGGTAGCATGGTTGCGGGCGTAATTACAATGCCGGCCACTGGTTCCGTCCTTTGCGCTCACAACTCAAAAAGCTTCGTAGGGCGCAATCCCATTGCGCCGAACGATATGCATACGGCACTATGGGATTGCATGCGAAAGCGGTGAAATCCTTCAGCGCCTCGTAGGGCAGTCTGGAGCGCACGGCCGGATTGATGGTGAAGCTGTTCGCGACTCTCGGCACCGTATGGCCGTCGCCCGGCGAGCGCGCCGCCACTTCCGTGCCGACCACAGTGCCGGCGCCGGGCCGGTTCTCGACCATGACATTCTGGCCCAGGGCTTTCGACAGCGGACGCGCGAGCGTGTCGGTTCCTATTGCTGCTGCGCCGGGCATCGGGCAACTGGGCAAACACTGCGCGCATGTGCTCGGTCAACGAGGCCAGGGTAAAGGGCATGCCCACGTTCATAACGGACCCGCCTTGGGGTCTGTAGCCAGTCGCCCAGTATCGGCTGCAGTTGCTGCACCGGCTGCAGAGGATCGTGCGCGCCTCGCGCACCAAGGGGTAGACCAGGATGCGCTTGGGCTGACCATGTTCGATATAAGTTGCGTTGGTCTTGGCAAAGCCGCGGGTGGCACCGACGTCGATCCAGTTAGCTGCCCGGTAGCAGGTGCCGGCAAAGCGCGTAGGGT
>CAMBCF010000114.1 GCA_945864585.1 Bordetella parapertussis
TCACGCCCAAGGATATCTTGTACGACCTGGGCTCAGGCGACGGCCGCACGGTGATTACCGCGGCTAAGCGCGGCGCGCGCGCATATGGCATTGAATACAATCCGGATATGGTGGAGCTTTCCAGGCGCAATGCGGCGAAGGAAGGCATGACGGACAAGGCCACTTTTGAAAAAGCCGATATTTTCGAGAGCGATTTTTCCAGAGCCACGGTGGTCACGCTGTTTTTGCTGCCGTCGCTGAACGTGAAGCTGCGTCCCACGCTGCTGAATATGAAACCGGGCACGCGCGTGGCGGCCAACTCGTTTGACATGGGCGACTGGAAGCCCGATCAAACCGCGCGCGTCGAAGGCGATTGCGAGTCGTGGTGTACCGCGTTTCTGTGGATCGTGTCGGCGAAAGTGGACGGCGCCTGGAAAACCGCAAACGGCGAACTCACCCTGAAACAGGAGTTTCAGGTGATCTCCGGCACGCTGAGCGCAGGCGACAAGAGCCTCGCCATCTCCAACGGTAAGCTCGATGGCGAGCGCATCGCGTTCAGCGTGGGCAGTGCGCAGTACAGCGGACGTGTCAATGGCAGCAGCATCGAAGGCGTTACCACAACCGGGGCAACTAAAACGCCGTGGCATGCCACGCGCGGGAATTGAGCGCACGGCGCGCCGGTTCGGTATTAAACTTATTTCGGGAGAGCGCTGATGAAGGCATTGCGTGGAATTTTTGTTTTTGCATGTGCGTCGTTACTGGCGGCCGCTGTTCATGCCCAGCCCGCGAGGGAATTCATACCCGAAGTCGGGCAGTCCGGCAAAGACGTGGTGTGGGTGCCGACCGCCAGCGCACTGGTAAACAAAATGCTCGATATGGCGAAGGCCACGCCCAGCGACTATGTGATCGACCTGGGTTCGGGCGACGGCCGCACGGTGATCACCGCGGCCAAGCGCGGCATCAAGGCGCTGGGCATCGAGTACAACCCGGACATGGTGGAACTATCGCAACGCGCGGCGGCGAAAGAGGGCGTCACCGAGCGCGCCACCTTCATGAAAGCGGATTTGTTCGAGACTGATTTTTCACAGGCCACTGTGATCACCATGGTCCTGCTGCCCGACATCAATCTAAAGTTGCGTCCGAAAATTTTGAACCTGAAGCCGGGCACGCGCATCGTCTCCAACACCTTCACCATGGGCGAATGGGAAGCCGATGAAACCGGCACCGCAGGCAGTGACGAGGGCTCCAGCTATTACCGTACGGCGTTGCTGTGGATCGTGCCGGCGAAAGTGGACGGCACATGGAAGTTCGTAAACGGCGCAGCGCAGAGCGATATCACATTCCGGCAGCAGTTTCAGAAAGTCGTCGGTTCGATCAACGCGGGCGGTATTTCCACGCTGGTGACCGGTGGCAAATTGCGCGGCGATCAAATCAGTTTCAGCGCGGGTGGTGCGCAGTACAGCGGCACCGTAAGCGGCAACGCGATTACCGGCACCGCGCTAGGGGGCGGGGCCAGCAGGGAGTGGAGTGCTACGCGGACGAAGTAGCATAAACGTTTGTTTTTAAACGATAATTTAAAAAGTTATATTCCGTTCGCCGTGACCCCGGCGAAGGGCGGACTATTGAGCGCGGTGGTGACGGGCGCCGCGTGTAGCGATTGGATTGTCGCGCAGTGTGCAAGATCGATGTTGGTGGCCGTGGTGTCGCCGCTGCTGGTTGCAGCGGGGCTTGCCATCGCAGCCGACTACAAACCCGCAGTCGCACAGCCCGGCAAGAATGTGATGTGGGTGCCAACGCCCGACGCGCTGGTCGAACGTATGCTCGATCTGGCGAAGGTTGGCGCGAACGACACCGTGATCGATCTGGGTTCTGGCGACGGGCGCATCGTCATCCTGGCGGCGAGACGCGGTGCAAAGGCGCTGGGCATCGAGTACGATGCAAAGCTGGTCGAGTATGCGAAGGCGGCCGCAGCCAAAGCCGGCGTCGCCGACCGCGCGCACTTCACGCAGGCTGATTTATTTTCCAGTGATATTTCGCAAGCGACCGTGGTCACCCTTTTTCTGGGGGCGCAACTGAATCGCAAGTTGATGCCCAGGCTTCTTGGCCTGAAGCCTGGCGTGCGTATCGTTTCCAACACCCACGCCGTTGGCGATTGGCCTGCAGACCTGATCGTTACCGCGAACCACGACCGTTCGGTGTACTACCGCACGGCTCTGTTGTGGATCGTGCCGGCGAAAGTGGCCGGTGTATGGCGCTTCGCGGACAGCAGCGTAACGTTCACGCAGCGCTACCAGAGGGTATCCGGATCAATCACTATGCAGGGCAAGTTTGCGCCGGTGACTGGTGCGACACTGCGCGGCGATCACATCAGCTTCAGCGCGGGCGCTGTGCAATACAGCGGCACGGTGAGCGGCAATACCATCGCCGGTAGCGTGACATCCGGCGTTGCGAGCCGCGCATGGCGCGCGACGCGTGCGCAGTAATGCTAATTTTCACCCGCGAGCGACCCGTGGATGATGGCAAGGGTTTCGCGCTCTTGTTATGAAAACCACCTCGCGAAAACCGCGATGATCCTCAATCGGCAGGCGTATCAAGTGATCGGCGTCGATCACGATCAGGCGCGCATGTTCGGATCGAAATGCGGTGCGCGATTGTTGTTTGGGTTGGCAGAGGAGAACAATGCGACGGGCGCGGAGTGCCGGGCGCCGCAATTGTGATTTTGTAGGTTGGGGTGAGCCTGCGAACCCCAACACGCGGCAGTCGCTTCTGCCACACTTCGTCAACGTGTTGCGTGTGTCTGGTGTTGGGGTTCCTTCGTCACCCCAACCTACCAATACTACCCGTGAAATGACGTGTAGCCCAGATGGAATGAAATGAAATCCGGGAAGCGACGATGACAAAGGTGGCCCATACGCACACGCGGGTATGCGTAGCGAAAATCCCCCGGATTACGCTGCGTTGCATTCGGGCTACGCTTGTTAACGCTATGCTCAGCGGCGCGGCTTCATCGCGTCCGCCTGAAGCTAAAGTTAGGTAACATTTTGGATTGCCCGACACTTAGGAAATTGTGAACACCCCCAAAAAGCACTGCCAGCGCGGTCACGATTTTTAACTGTTCGGAACACCATTTGATTGCCACACTTAGGGCATATGCGTGGAGTGTCAGTGTTACTCCTTGATTGAACGTGACGAATGTGTTCGCGTGTGGTTGCCATTGAAGGTTTAAGCCGCCCATGCTCGATGGACTCAAAAATTGACTCGACCTCCGATGGTGACAAGAGTAGGTGTTTTTTTGACTTGATGTAACTGATGTAACCTCCGGCGTAGGTCACATTGGGCGGCATATCGGTTTTGAAAGTGCTACCGCCTACAAACACGACAACTGAGTGAAATTTCTCAAATGGGATACCCAGCACAGCTTCGAGTGTTTTCACATGCTTGTAATTTTGACGTAGTGGGTTTTGGAATTTGTTGGAAGTTTTAAATAGTTTCTGCGTCCAGGTTGCCTGCCCTTCATCACCAAATATCCAACCTGAAAAATTCTTCGTTTCTACAACGAAGATTCCGTAGCGAGACACAAAGATATGGTCAATCTGGGTTGTGCCATCGTGGGTTTGTAATGTGACATTGTGGATGGCACGATACTCTTCCCCGTCTAACAAAAACTTCGCCGAGAAACGCACCAGCATTTCACCGAAAATCCCTTTGAACCATGGTGATTTAAAAACGCATGCGAAAATAGCAAGCGGAATAAGCCACCAGAACGCGCTGACAATGGGTTTAAGTAAAAGTGATAAATCCATGATTGCGTATGTTACCTAACTTGAAGTCGCCATTATTGGCGACGCTTTACAAGACGTCATTAATCTATGCCAATACCTGTTGCAGTTGAAAATATTCTATTGAATCAATTGGTCATTTAAAATTAGTACGTCCTAAATCGGAAATGTAAACACCCCCAGTTTCCGCGATGTCGTCCTGCCTATCCTTGATCCGTTCCGTCATTATATTCCGCAGCCTCCCGCTGGCTGTTTGACTTCGGACCGGGGCGATAGCGTCTACAGCTTGCAATTGCGCAAGAACTCGGTGCGCGCCTTAGCCCCTGCCATCAAGAAACTCAGATCGCCGCCACCCAAAATAAAGCGCATACCGTAGCCGATGTATTTGTCCATCAGCTTCTGCTCATACACACCGCCCATGCCCGGATGCTTACCGTGCTTTTTGCATGCAGCGATGACTTTGCGGTAGGCGTCTTCGACGCGTGCGTCGGCGAATTGTCCGGGGATGCCGAGTTCGGCGCATAGATCGTTGGTGCCGATCAGCACCACGTCGATGCCGGGCACTGCCGCTATAGCGTCTGCGTTATTAATTGCGGTGGGCGTTTCCACCATCACGATCACCAGAGTTTCGGCGTTGGCGACGCGCGTGGATTCGCCTACCGACATCGCCTCATAGCCAAACTGCGGCAGCGCGCCGACCACCGAGCGGTGGCCCACTGGCGGATACTTGCAGTGCGCGACTACGCGTTCGGCTTCTTCAACGGTATCGACATGCGGCACCACGATGCCTTGCGCGCCGGAATCGAGCAGGCGCGAGGCATGATGATGCTCCTTGCCCGGCACGCGCACGATGGGGGTGATGCCCAGCGGCAGTGCGGCGATCGCGACCTGCGATGCCAAATCCACGTCCATCGCGCTGTGTTCCATGTCGATGAACAACCAGTCGAAGCCGCAGGTCTTGGCGATCATGCCGGCATCGACAGTGCGCAGGGCGCGCATGCCCATGCCGAGGGCCAGTTTGCCCGCGTCGAGTTGTTGTTTGGTGTGGTTAGGGTAGATGGCCATGATTGCTCCAGTTCAAATTAAACTGCAAAAACGTTTTTCGCCACAGATTTCACAGATGAACACAGATTAAACCTAAAGACTGCCATTCTGGTGAAAGCAAGAATGACAGCTGGTTGGTGTTGATTTCATCTGTGTAAATCTGTGAAATCTGTGGCAAAAAAGCATTTGACCTTGACGTTACCGCCCAGCGAAAAACACCGACTCCAGCCAGTCCCACATGGCCGCTACGCCGATGCTGGCGTTGTCGATTTGGCAATGGTGGTAACCGCCTTCTTCACGCGTGAACAACTTAAAGGTTTTATTTTTCGAGCCCACGGCGTCAAAACATTTTTGCGCTACCGGCAGTGGAATTTGTTCATCGCCCTCGCCATGCATCAGCAGGAACGGGCAGGTGATTTGCTGCACCACGCCGTCGAGTCGGAATCCTTCGAGCTTTTTCATCGCCGCTTCGCGCGTGGTGACATTGAAGATCCACAGCAGATGCTGCCACGCCACCGACAGTGACGGCAGCTTGCCGCTGTCGAGCTTTTCAAAGCGGCTGCGCCAGATTTCCCAGTAGTCCCACTGCGCGCCCCACGCAATACACGCAGCGAAGCGCTGTTCAAACGCGGCGGCGCGCGGCGCGTAGTAGCCGCCGAGACTGATCGCCATTACGCCGATACGTTGGGCGTCGATTTCCGGGCGCGCCGCGAGATAGTCATAGGCGGCAGTGGCGTAGCGCTCGGTCTGGTGATGCAGCCAGAGCTCACGAAAGCGCACCGCCTCGCCGTTGCCAGGGCCATCGACGATGAGGCAGGCGATGCCGCGCGCAGCGAGATCGGGCACGCCTTTGAAATACTGGATTTCCTTGGTGACATCGAAACCGTCGAAGTACACCATCGCAGGCGCCGGGCCTTTGCGGCCTGTATCTTCGGCATGTATCAGTATCGCGGGCAATGCAGCGCCCTCGTACGGAATTTCCACGTGTTCAATTTTCGGACGGCGTATTAGTTGCGCGGCGTCGCGAAAACAATCCACGCCGCGCCGGTAGGCAGTAAGGCCATCGGCTTTGGGTTGCAAAAAACGTTCGCCGACATGGTAATAGTTCGACGCGCGGAACAGATACTGCGCGCCGGTGGTGTTGCGGCCCGCGGCGATATGCGCGCGGCCTGCATCTTCCACCTTGCGGGCTTCTCGCGCCCATTCCTGAAACCACGCGTTATCGTCGCCGAAATGGCCTTTGAGCCGCAAGCCGATGCGATTGATTTCGCCGATTTCGGCGCCGCCCCACGGTGCGGAGTTAAGCCCGATCAGTATGCCGTGCGACCAGCGGTAATCTTCAGGGAAATACATGAACGAGAGTTCGTCCGGCTTCGCGACGCTAGCCGATGCGGATGACGCCATGAGAGTTCCTTCGGTTCAGGTTTTGAGTGGCAAGCCAGTATGCATCTTAGCACCGCGCCTAAGGCGAATCCGGTATCATGCGCGTTCGTTTTTATTTTCATTCGGAGAATTGTTATGTTGCTTCAATTGCAGCGCCATTGTGTGATGCTCGCCGCCATGGTTTTTACGAGCCTTGCGCTGGCGCAACCGCAGCCCGCGAAGAAAGATTACGAGCCATCCGTCGGGCAGTCGGGCAAGGATGTGGTGTGGGTGCCTACCCCGCAGGCGCTGGTGGATCGCATGCTGGATATGGCGAAACTCACGCCATCGGATATTCACTATGACCTGGGTTCGGGTGATGGCCGCACGGTAATCACCGCTGCCAAGCGCGGCGGCAGAGCCTACGGCATTGAGTACAACCCGGAGATGGTGGAACTCGCCAAGCGCAACGCGCAAAAAGAAGGTGTCGCCGACAAGGCGATTTTCAAGCAGGGCGATATATTCACCGAGGCCAGCAAAAAAGACTACATGCAGGCAAGCGTGATTACGCTGTTTCTGTTGCCTGATCTCAATGTGAAGTTGCGGCCCACCTTGCTCGAGATGAAGCCGGGCGTGCGCGTGGTGTCCAATTCGTTCACCATGGGCGACTGGAAAGAGGACGAAAAAATTTCCGCCGGCGGCGATTGCAGCTCGTGGTGTACGGCGTTTCTGTGGATCGTGCCGGCAAAAGTCGCGGGCAATTGGAAAACATCGCGCGGCATGCTTGCCTTGAAACAGGAATACCAGATGCTGAGCGGCAACCTCGCGCAGGGCAACGTGAACGCGATTATTTCGGATGCAAAAATGCTGGGCGAACAAATCAGCTTTACCGCAGGCGGTGCGCAATACAGCGGCCGGGTGGCCGGCGACACCATGGAAGGCACCTACAAGTCCGTCGGAGCCAGCACCAAGTGGACTGCGAGCAGGCAGTAAAAACACATTAAAAACAAGTAGTTATATGATGATCGTGAAACGCCTGCTGCGCGCTATCGCGATCGCGCTGATGGCGGCTGCGGCCGCTGGCAATACGGCTGCACTTGCCGCTGTCGCCAGCGCCGTGCCTGCTGCCCCTGACGCAGCGGTTTCCGCGCAAGCCCGTGCGCTGTACGAGCGTGCGCGTGAAAGCGTCGCGCAAATTCGTGTTTTGCTGGGCAGCAGCGGCACGCACGCGGCAACCGGCACCGGGTTTGTTGTGGGGCCCGGCGGTCTCATGCTCACCAATTACCATGTGGTGGCCGACAAGGCTTTGGAGCCGGATACCTACCGCCTTGAATTCGTGCTGCACAACGGCCGCCGCGGCGCGCTCGAAATTGTCGCGGTGGACGTGGTGCATGATCTGGCGCTGGTGCGCGGCGACCTCGGTGAGATGGGCGCGACGGGTGCGGTCGAACCCTTGACGTTGCGTGATACGCCGCTCGCCAAAGGAGACAAGGGTTTTGCGCTTGGCCATCCGCTCAATCAGGGCCTCACCGTGGTGGAGGGCATCTACAACGGCCGCTCTGAAGAGCAATATTACGAGCGCATCCATTTCACCGGCGCGATCAATTCCGGCATGAGCGGCGGCCCGGCGCTGGATGAACGCGGGCGCGTGTTCGGCATCAACGTGGCCACCCACCGGCACGGGCAACTGGTGAGTTTTCTGGTGCCCGCCAAGTTCGCGGCGGGACTGCTGGCGCGTAGCGCCGCGTTAAAGCCGCCGTATCCCAAGGACTTCAGCGCTGAAGCCGGCGCGCAATTGCGCGCGCACAATGCCGATTTGATGGGCACGATGCTGGCGAAAAAGCCACTGCCCACGCAGCAGCTCGGCGAGTTTCGCGTGCCCGACAAAATCGGCGAATCGATGCAGTGCGGCGCGGGCACCGAGCGTGAAACGGTCAAGCTCTACACCGTGGATACCTATCACTGTTACACCTATTCGGCGCTATATATCGATCAGCGCCTGTACACCGGCATGGTGTCTTTCCGCCATCGCATCATGCGCAGCGATAAACTCGGCATGCTGCGTTTCGCGCACCTGCTGGAATCGCAATTCGGCGCGGGCCGTCATGGCGACAATTTCGCGCGCAAGCACCATACGCGCTATGCCTGCCGCGACCGCATCATCGAGCTCGAGGGCGCACGCGCCAAAATGGCGATGTGTGTGCGGCGCTATAAACGCTTCGAAGGTCTGTATGACGTGACGCTGAAGGTGGTGACACTGGGTGCGCCGGCGGTGGCGCTGCAATCCGAACTCGACATGGAGGGCGTGGCGTACGAGGACGCGATGGCGTTTGCACGCAATTTTCTGGCGGCGATCCGGTGGAGCCGCTAGCCTACGTCGAAATCCTCAACGCTGGCGGCGACGTGCTGTCGCGCCATGCGCTGTATCGCTGGCCGGCGTGTATCGGGCGCGGCTATAGCGCTGACGTGATGGTAGACGATGCGCACCTGGCGCCGGCGCATGTGCGTATCGAGCCGGGCGAAGATGGCCGCTATACGGTGCGCGATTTGGGCAGCGTCAACGGCATCACGCTGGCGGCGGATGGCGTGCGTGTGACTGAAACGCGCATCGGCCCCGACGATGTGCTGGTCGCCGGGCAAACGCAACTGCGCGTGCGTCCGCTCAGCTACGCCGTGCGCGCGGAGCTGCCGCTGCATTTGCACACGGCGCAGGAGGCGCGAACCTCGGCCCGCGAGCTGGGACTGTTCGCCGTGCTGGCAGCGCTGGTGATCAGCGCGGTGGTGTGGAACGCGCACCTGGTCACGCTGCATCAGGATGAAGGCCCGGCGCTGGTATTCGGGGCGTTGACGGCCCTGGTGGTGATTGCATTGTGGGTGTCGGCGTGGGCGTTGCTGAGCCGCATTGTCAGGGGGCACGGCAAATTCGCTGCGCATGGCGTGATTGCCTGCGGCGCGATGCTGGTGATGCTGGTGGTGGATGTGGTGTTTGATTATCTGCGTTTCGGACTCGATACGGGCTGGCTCGATTACCTGGGCCTGGTGGCGGGCACGTTGATTTTTGCTTATGCGTTTTACCGGCATCTGCGTTTGGCGAGCCGCGCCACGGCGCGCGCCCTCGGCGTGTCGGCGCTGCTGGTATCGATAGTGCTCTACGCCGGCACTCTGGTGCTGGAGCAGGTGCGCGATTCCACCAACCACGGCCGCCAGCGCTACAGCGAAACGGTAAAAGCGCCGGTATTTTTACTGGCGCGGGGCTGGCCCGTCGCGGCGATGCTTGCGGATGCGGACGCACTCAAACGCAAAGTGGATGAGGCAGTGAAAAATGCGCCTTGATACGCTTACAATAGGGTGGCGAAAATTTAGTTCACCAGGAGGAGCTGGACCCATGCCTATGCGATGCCGAAACACCCTGTATTCAATGATGGCCTGTGCGCTGCTGGTGGCGCACGCCCACGCCCAGCAAGCCGCCGACTGGCCTAACAAACCGGTGCGTTTCATTGTGCCGTTTCCGCCGGGCGGCTCGGTAGATCCGCTGGCGCGGCTCACCGGCGCGCGGCTTAACGCGGTGCTGGGCCAACAGTTTGTCGTCGATAACCGCACCGGCGGATCGGGCGCCATCGGCACCGCGCTGGCGGCGAAATCCGCACCCGACGGTTACACTTATGCGTTCATCTTCGATACCCACGCGGTCAATCCGACACTGATTCCGAATTTGCCGTATGACACGCTGAAAGATCTGGCCTCGGTGATGCTGGTGGGCACAGCACCGATGGTGCTGACCACCAATCCGGCCAAGCCGTACAAGAGCTTCGATGACGTGGTGAAACTGGCGAAAGCCAAGCCGGCGACGCTGACGTTTGGTTCGGTGGGCAGCGGCAGCCTCGGGCACCTAACGATGATGCTGGTGCAACAGCGGGCCGGGATGACGATGATCCATATCCCGTACAAGGGCGGCGGCCCGGCGACCACCGACGCGATTGGCGGACAGATCGATTTCGCCGTTACCTCGGTCGCAGTGCCGCTTGCGCATATCCGCGCCGGCCGGCTGCGTGCGGTGGTGACCACCGGCGACAAGCGCACACACACCATTCCCGACACGCCGACATTGATCGAGAGCGGATTGCCGGGATTTTCGGCGCACGCATGGTGGGGTATCGTCACGCCAGCGGGCATACCCAAAGCGGTGCTGAATAAAATGCACGCAGAACTTGGCAAGGCCTACAACCAGCCGGAATTGCGCAAGCAATTGACCGAGCAGTTCAGCATGGACCTGGTGATCAGCACGCCCGAGGCGATGACAAAATTCGTGGTGGCCGAAATGGCGCGCTGGTCGAAGGTGGTCAGGGAAAATAATATCCGATCAGACTGAAAAAACATGAATATCGAACGCGGTCTGGTTAAAACTCGTATGGGCTACATGCACTATCGCGCCGCCGGCGCGGTGGGCGGCGAGGCGATATTTTTGCAGCACATCAATCAGCAATCTTCCGCGCTGTATCTGGAATTGATGGCGGTGCTGTCGCCGTCGCTGCGCGTGGTGGCGATGGATTATCCGAGTCATGGCAACTCGGATCACGTCGATACACAGCCGACGATAGGCGATTACGCGCGTTGTGTGGTGGAGGTTGCCGACGCGATGGGCATCCCAAAATTCAGCGTGCTGGGCGAGGCCGTGGGTGCTGCGGTGTCCATCGAACTGGCGGCGAACCATGCGCCGCGTGTGAGTAAGACGGTGCTGGTGAATTGCCCGTACTACCAGGATCGCAGCGTTGCCGATGCGCGCCATGCCCCTTTGAAAAGCGGCCTGCGGCCGGAAGATGCATCGGGCTTTCCACTGACGCGCACCATCGATTTTTTGTTGCGCAATGATCCGGGCCACGCGCCGGTGCAGCCCACGCAATCGTGGATGGATCGCGTGAACATCGCACAGATCGAAGCGGGACGGCACCGCTGGCAGGCGCTGGATGCGCTGCATCAGTACGAGCTCACCGCGAATCTGCAACGCATAGCCTGTCCGCTGTTGCTGCTGGTCGGTGAGCATTTTTATTACATCCAGTATTGCGATGAATTTCATAATAGAAACAAACACTTGAAGTCTATCGTGCTACCGGGAGCGCGCTTTTGCATGTGCTGGGAGCGCGCCGCCGAGGTAGGCCGTCATACACTCGAATTTTTGGCAGCGCCATGAGCACGCGTGTGCGCCCCGCCGCAATCGCAACGAAATTCATAAGATGATGATCACAAAAAAATCCAAGGTTAAAACTGTATATGGCATTGTGCCGGACAAACTTAAAGGCTTTGGCGGTGGTTTGCCGCGTGCGCTGGGCGTGAAGATCACGTTCGCGAGCAAGAAAAAAATGCTGGCGGAGTTGCCGGTAAAACGCATCGTGTTAAATCGCAATGCGCGTGCCAACGGTGGCGCGCTGATGGCGTTCGCTGATTGCGTAGGCGCCGCGGGCACGGTGATGAATCTGCGGGAAGGTTATGGCACCACCACGCTCGAATCGAAAACCAATTTTCTCGGCGCGGGCGTGGGGCCGGTGCTGAAAGCGGTATCGATTCCGCTGCATGTGGGCAGCACCACCATGGTGTGGCAGACCACGATCACCAATTCAGGCGACGGCAGCCGCGTGGCGATTGTCACGCAGACGCAGATTTTGATATCGCTGCGCAAGAAAGCGTAGCCGTTTCAGTGCCTATTTGCCGGCGCGTCACGCCGCCACACATGCGCGCGCCAGCGTAGCGCGATCCACCCGGTAAATCATCGGACCCATCAGGATTCGCCGGGTCTGGGCAGGGACAAAAAAAACGCCGCGAAAATCGCGGCGTTTTTTATTCCGGAAGAGGACGTTAATGACCGTCGCCTTCGGTAAGTATTTCTTCGCGCTTCTTCTTGAACTGCGGCAAGATGATCATGATCAGCAGCGCCGCCGCCACTAGCAACATGCCACCCGAAATCGGGCGGGTGACGAACACCGACGGGTCGCCACGCGAGATCAGCATGGCGCGGCGCAGGTTCTCTTCCATCAACGGCCCGAGCACGAAGCCCAGCAGCAGCGGCGCCGGCTCGCAGCCCCATTTGGAGGCGAAGTAGCCGAACACACCGAAACCAGCCGCCAGATACACTTCCATCGCGCTGTTATTCAGCGAGTAGGCGCCGATCGCGCAGAACAGGCAGATGCCGGGGAACAGTATGCGATAGGGAATCTTTAGGAACATTACCCAGATCTGAATCAGCGGCAGGTTGAGTAACACCAGCATGCCGTTGCCGATCCACATCGAAGCGATCATGCCCCAGAACAGATCGGGCTTTTGCGTCATCACCTGCGGGCCGGGGGCGATACCCTGAATCGTCATCGCGCCCACCATTAGCGCCATCACAGCCCCTGTAGGAATACCGAGCGTGAGCAGAGGGATAAAGCAGGTCTGAGCGGCGGCGTTGTTCGCCGCCTCCGGACCAGCCACACCTTCAATGGCGCCCTTGCCAAAGCGCGACGGGTCTTTCGCCAGTTTCTTTTCCAGCGTGTAAGAAGAAAACGCCGCGATAACCGTGTGCGAACCCGGCAGAATGCCGAAAACTACGCCGAGGGCGGTACCGCGGATGATCGGGCCGATGGACATCTTGATGTCTTCGGCAGTCGGCATCAGGCTTTTCACTTCGGAAATCTTTGCGCCAGTGCGGTCAGCCGCTTTTTGCTCGAGGTTGCTGATGATTTCGGCAAATCCGAACATGCCCATGGCGACCGACACGAAGCCGATACCGTCAGACAATTCGGAAACGCCGAAGCTGTAGCGCGCGATACCGGAGTTCACGTCGGTTCCCACCAGACCCAGCAGCAAGCCGACGAGTATCATCGCAATCGCCTTGATCAGCGAGCCGGAGGCCAGCACCACCGCGGCCACCAGACCCAGCACCATCATCGAGAAGTATTCTGCGGCGCCGAACTCAAACGCCAATTCAGCCAGTGGCGGGCCGAATAAGGCGATCAGGATGGTGCCGACGGTGCCGGCGAAGAACGAGCCTATCGCCGCGATGGCAAGCGCCGGGCCTGCTCGGCCCTGCTGACCCATTTTGTAGCCGTCGATACAGGTGACTACCGAGGACGATTCTCCCGGTAGATTCACCAGAATAGCGGTAGTGGAGCCACCGTAGCTCGCGCCGTAGTAAATACCGGCCAGCATGATCAGCGCCGGAATTGGCGGCAGATTAAACGTAATCGGCAGCAACATGGCGATGGTCGCTACTGGGCCGATGCCGGGCAACACGCCGATCAGTGTGCCCAGAAAACAGCCGATAAAGCAGTACCACAGGTTGGTCCAGGTCAGGGCGACCGAAAATCCCAGAACCAGGTTCTTGAGCAGGCCGGGGTCTTTGAAGTCGGCGGGTTTGCCGGTGGCTTGCGCGAATGCAAACGATGCCAGCATCAGGCCCGCTACAACCGCACATCCGAGGATGGTTTTTTTCATGGTATCTCCAGAACTTTTTAATTTATCCATGGCATCACGGTTTTCTATCAAGACCACGGCCACATGCGGAAGGGCAGGCCCAGCCCCCACACAAACGCGGCCCAACACACGATGATCAAGACAGTGGCCTCGATGATCGCTTCTTTCCATTTGAACTCGTAGCCGCCAAAGGCGCAGGCGATGACCGAAATCACCACCGCGCCGACAAAGCCGATTTTAAGCGGGTCCACCAACATCCCAAAGAGGACTGCGGCGCCATTAATCCACAGCAACGGCCTCAATTGCGTAGGGTTGGGCGCTACGTCGGGAATGGTAAACCCACGGATAAAAATAATCAGACCCAGCCCGGCCGTCATCCACCCAAGTACCGTCGGGAAATAAGCCGGCCCCATCCGCTGAGCGGTGCCCATCGGATAGTTCAGCGCCCACAACGCAAAAAACGCGCCGAAGATCATGAACATCAACCCTGCGTACAAATCCTTTTTGCTCTTAATCATTCAACTCTCCAACGTGAAATGTGCTTGAAGGTCGTGGATATAACAGCGCTTATCACACGACGCGATTAACAGACGCTTGCCGGGAACAAGACTGACTAACTACTAAGGTGAGACTCCTCCAGTTTAAATCCTGTGCAGCCTGATATTTTATTTTTTAACGCTACGCCGACTGGATTCGCGTCGCATTATGCCACCACATTTCGAACCTGTCGCGAATTTTTGTCGAGGGCATTGTAAGTGTGACGAAAGGTAGTTCATGGTAGCAGTGTTGAAGGATTAACTCGGCAAATTTACGCACCAAATTGTGGCGCTCAATCGCGATAAGCTGACCCAGAAAGGAGCGCCGGGAGAAGTTGTCCGTGGCAACTCCAGCGGCAGTTAACTTGTTTGACAGTAGCTGCAAAAAAATCCATAATAGACGGTTTCGTTCGGAGGGGTGCCCGAGTGGTTAAAGGGGGCAGACTGTAAATCTGTTGGCCTCGCGCCTACGTTGGTTCGAATCCAACCTCCTCCACCACGGTTTTTAGCGGTTATTTCTGAAGCAGAAAACTGATTTACTTGTATTAAAATCAATAAGTTACTGTTTTATCAAGTGGTGGTGACCGAATATTCTTCGTTGGTGCGGTAGTGGCGTGGTGATTTGCGGGCAGGAACCGGGCGGGTGTAGCTCAATGGTAGAGCAGAAGCCTTCCAAGCTTACGACGAGGGTTCGATTCCCTTCACCCGCTCCAGCAAAGTTTGTGTGGCAAGGTATTCTCCGGATCTCGGAACGTGGGCGGGCAGACTACGCTTGGGCGCATTGTTTGGCAACGGTATAATTTGTTTAAGTAATTGTTTTAAAATAGTAAATTGTATTTTTATAATTTATCCGCAGCCCATGTAGCTCAGTGGCAGAGCACTCCCTTGGTAAGGGAGAGGTCGTGCGTTCAATCCGCGCCATGGGCACCAATGATTGGTTAGTGTGTGGCAGGCAGGGGTAATAAGCAGGTGATTAAAATCATTCAAAAACAATCAGTTATGACAGATAGCAAGGACTGACTATGGCCAAGGGTAAATTTGAGCGGACCAAGCCGCACGTGAACGTTGGGACGATAGGACACGTTGACCACGGCAAGACCACGCTGACGGCGGCGATGACGCACGTACTGTCGAAGAAATATGGCGGCGAAGCCAAGAAC
>CAMBCF010000115.1 GCA_945864585.1 Bordetella parapertussis
TCACCTTGCGCCGGGATTCATCGCGAGATACGCACAAAATTCGCACACTGCAATTCAGGCGAATTTTAGAGACTCAGAAAACTGCAACGAAAACAACGGAATAATGGGGTGGCTGACGGGACTCGAACCCGCGACAACTGGAATCACAATCCAGGACTCTACCAACTGAGCTACAGCCACCACTGAACTACGGAGATCAACTGCGCACGTTACAGCACGCACAAAAATGGCGCGCCCGGCGGGACTCGAACCCACAACCCCCGGCTTAGAAGGCCGGTGCTCTATCCGATTGAGCTACGGGCACTGTTAACCAGCGACGCCGGGCACGGAAAGGGGCGTAATATACGCTCCGCGATACCCCCGGTCAATGTAAAATGCGGGCCGGCGCAAGTCTGGAGCGGCTTCAAATCCGGCTTGCAATGCTTAAGTATTCTGATTTTAAACCGCTGTTTTTACGAGTGCATAGAAGGTGTATAAATCTGCCATGGCGACCGAACTGAACAAGGCAATACCCACATACAAGCCCAAGGGAAAAGAGGATTACATGAATCCCCGGCAGCTGGCGCATTTCCGGCAAATTCTGGACGAACAGAAGCGCGGGCTGGGCCAGGATATCGACCGCACCGTACACACGATGCAGGACGAAGCCACCATTTTCGCCGACCCCAACGACCGCGCGACACAGGAATCCGATATGTCGCTGGAGCTGCGCAACCGCGATCGCGAACGCAAGCTGATCAAAAAAATAGATGAGACCATCGCGCATATCGACGCGAAGGAATACGGCTACTGCGAGAAGTGCGGCGTCGAAATAGGCTTAAAGCGGCTGGAAGCCAGACCGACGGCTACATTGTGCATCGACTGCAAAACACTGGATGAACTGCGCGAACGGCAAATCGCCAAATAACATTTAATATCAAGACTGCACCAACAAACACGCGGAAAAAAAGGGCGGCCCTACCGGGGCCGCCCTTTTTGTTTGATGCAACGCTTGCGCGCGCTACGGTTCAGGTGCTACGCGCTCTGCGCGGCCTGCGCTTCTGCAGCGGCCGCTTTCATCGACAAACGCAAACGGCCCTTTTCATCGGCTTCCAGCACCTTAACGCGCACCGCTTGACCTTCCTTAAGATGGTCAGCCACCGCGTTCACGCGCTCATTGGCGATTTGTGAAATGTGCAGCAGTCCATCGCGGCCCGGCAATACGCTGACTATCGCGCCGAAATCCAGCAGCTTGAGCACGATGCCGTCGTAAATCTTGCCGACTTCTACGTCCGCGGTAATTTCTTCGATGCGCTTGCGCGCCGCCTCGCCGCCTTCAGCCGACACACAGGCGATAGTCACCGAGCCATCGTCCTTGATATCGATGGTGGTTCCGGTTTCTTCGGTCAGCGCGCGAATCACCGCGCCGCCCTTGCCGATGACGTCGCGGATTTTGTCCGGCTTGATCTTGAAGGTGATCATGCGCGGCGCCCACGCCGACAGCCCGCTGCGCGGGGTATCCAGTGCACCGCGCATTTTGTCCAGAATATGCAAACGGCCTTCGCGCGCCTGCACCAGTGCGGCATGCATGATCTCTTTGGTAATGCCGGTGATCTTGATGTCCATCTGCAACGCGGTAATACCCGACGCGGTGCCGGCCACTTTGAAATCCATATCGCCGAGGTGATCTTCGTCACCCAGAATATCCGACAGCACGGCGAAACGGTTGCCCTCCTTGATCAGACCCATCGCGATGCCGGCAACGTGGTCCTTCAACGGCACGCCCGCGTCCATCAGCGCGAGACAGCCGCCGCACACCGACGCCATCGAGCTGGAGCCATTCGATTCGGTGATTTCCGAAACCAGACGGATGGAATAGGCAAACTCCTCCGCCTTGGGCAACACCGCCAGCAACGCGCGCTTGGCAAGACGGCCGTGTCCGATCTCCCGGCGCTTGGGCGTGCCCACGCGGCCGGTTTCACCGGTGGCATAGGGCGGCATGTTGTAATGAAGCATGAAGCGGTCACGATACTCACCCTGCAGCGCGTCTACGCGCTGTTCGTCGCGCGCGGTGCCGAGTGTGGCCACCACCAGCGCCTGCGTCTCCCCGCGCGTGAACAGCGCCGAGCCATGCGTGCGCGGCAACACACTGTTGCGAATGGTGATCGGGCGCACGGTGCGCGTGTCACGGCCATCGATACGCGGTTCGCCGTTGAGGATCTGCCCGCGCACAATTTTGGATTCCAGCGCGAAACAGATTTCACCCACCACATTGGCGTCAGGGCCACCCTCGGCGCCCACACCCACTTCGCCATGCACGCGCTTCCAGATGTCGTCGATGGCAGCGGAACGCGCCTGCTTTTCTTTCAGCTGAAATGCGGCATTCAAATCTTTTTCGGCAATCGCAGCAATACGTGAGCTCAGCGCCTCGTCCTTCGGCGCGGGCGCCCAGTCCCACAGCGGCTTGCCGGCTTCCTCGACCATGTCGTGGATGGCATCGATCACGATCTGCATTTGCTCGTGGCCGTAAACCACTGCGCCCAGCATGATGTCTTCGGACAGCACCTGCGCTTCGGACTCGACCATCAGCACCGCTTGCTGCGTGCCGGCGACGACCAGATCGAGTTGCGAGGTTTTGAGTTCGGTCGCAGTGGGGTTCAACACATAACCGCCGTTGACGAAACCCACGCGCGCCGCGCCGATCGGCCCCTGAAACGGCACGCCCGAAATCGCCATCGCCGCCGAAGCGCCTATCATCGCGGGGATATCGGAATCAATTTCACTGTTGGACGAAATCACCGTGGCGATGACCTGCACTTCGTTGTAAAAACCATCCGGAAACAGCGGACGCAACGGGCGGTCGATCAAGCGGCAGGTGAGAATTTCCTTTTCCGAGGGCCGGCCTTCGCGGCGGAAAAAGCCGCCGGGAATTTTGCCTGCGGCATAAGTTTTTTCCTGATAATCCACCGTCAGCGGAAAGAAATCCTGCCCCGCTTTGGCTTTGCGCCGCGCCACCACGGTAACCAGCACCACGGTTTCTTCCATCGTCACCAGCACCGCGCCACCGGCCTGACGCGCGATTTCACCGGTCTCCAGCGTCAGTTGATGACGCCCCCACATGATCGTTTTTTTAAAGTGACTCAATTCGCTATCCCCTGCTTTCTAAATGATCTTGCGCTTACTTTCGCTTACTTGCGTAGGCCCAGCCGCTCGATCACGTTCTTGTACTGATCGGCATTGCTGCGCTTCAAATAATCCAGCAGCTTGCGGCGCTGGCTCACCATACGCAGAAGGCCGCGGCGCGAGTGATGATCTTTCAAATGTGCCTTGAAGTGATCCGTCAGGCCTGTAATGCGCGCGGTCAAAAGTGCAATTTGCACTTCGGGAGACCCGGTGTCGCCGACCTTGCGTTGATAATCGGCCATGACCTGGGCCTTTTGGGGGGCTGTTACCGCCATGTTCTTTCTCCGCTCGAAAACCGCGTATTTTACCCGCTAACCGGGTGTTTTCTCAAGCATTTCATCACTCGCTGCCGCGTTTTGCGCGAGCATGCGATAAGGCACTGTGCGGCCACCTTCGCCCACTTCAACCAGCCCCAGAAAACGCTGATTTGGACCATATATGCGTGCAAACCCTATGACTTGTGTGTCCCTTAAGCCCAACTTCTGACCCAATAGTAGTCTGGCAGCCTCGGCCGACCCCACGTGCAAGGGAGGCAGACCGGCAAGCAGCGTGTCCATCGGCAGCAGCTGGTGCACGCGCTCAGCGTCAGTCATGGCTTGCAGCGCCTCCAGAGTACAGGCAGCGGCGAGGTCGAGCGCGCCAGCCTGGGTGCGCGTCAAAGCACACAGGCTTGCACCACAGCCGAGTTCGGCGCCGATGTCGATGGCCACAACACGCAGGTAGGTGCCTTTGCTGCAGCGAACTTTTATCTTTAATAAATCGTCTTTAATATCAATAACTTGTAAATCATGAATGTGAACGCGGCGCGGTGTGCGCGCAATTTCTACACCTTTGCGCGCATATTCGTAAAGCGGCACGCCATGATGCTTGAGGGCGCTGTGCATCGGTGGCACTTGCGTAATTTCGCCGCGAAATTTTTCCAGCGCGCGCAAAATCAGGCTGTGATCGGTTACCGGCGCTTTGCTGTCAACGACCTCGCCCTCGGTATCCCCGGTGGTGGTGGTGACGCCCAGCCTTATGGTGGCGACGTAAGTCTTGTCCGCGCCGAGCAGCAGATGACTGAATTTGGTGGCTTCGCCCAGACACACCGGCAGCAAGCCATCGGCCGCCGGGTCCAGCGTTCCGGTGTGTCCCGCCTTGGCGGCGTTAAACGCATGGCGCACGCGGCTCACAGCTTGCTGCGAGCTAATACCCGGCGGTTTATTCAGCAGGACTACGCCGTCCAGGTGGCGACGCACGTGTTTTGAGGAATTCACTTCCCGTCGTTGGCGATGTTGCGTTTACCGCCGCCGCCGCCAACCGCCTGGTCGATCAGATTGGACAGGCGCACGCCGCGCTCGACCGATTCGTCGTATTCAAAATGCAATTGCGGCACGATGCGCAAGCGGATGCGCTGCGCGAGTTCGCTGCGCAGAAAACCGGATGCGTGTTCCAGCGCGCGGGTGACCAAGGTGTGATCGGCGGCATCAGCGGGATTGTCCAGGCGCGTAAAAAACACCTTGGCGTGCTCATAGTCGGGCGTGACCTCGACATCGGTAATCGTGATCATGCCCACGCGCGGGTCTTTTAACTGCAGCCGGATAATCTCCGACAACTCGCGTTGAACCTGCTCGGCGATGCGCCGGCTGCGGGGGTAGTCTTTGGGCATAACGGCAGGACTAAGGATTGAGGACTAAGGACTGAGTGCGCAGAACCGGGGAGGGGTTACTCAATCCTCAGTCCTAAGTCCTCAGTCCTCAGTCCTACAGTGTCCTCGCCACTTCAACGACTTCAAACACTTCAATCAAGTCGCCGACCTTCAGATCGTTATAGCCCTTCAGCGACAAGCCGCATTCGAAGCCGGCTTTGACTTCACGCACGTCGTCCTTGAAGCGCTTCAACGAATCGAACTCGCCTTCGTGGATCACCACGCTGTCGCGCAGCAGACGCACTTTGGCATTGCGCCGCGCCAGACCGTCGTTCACAAAACAGCCTGCCACCGTGCCGACTTTCGAAATCTTGAAAATTTCGCGCACTTCGATAGTGCCCAGCGTGCTTTCCTTGCGCTCCGGCGAGAGCATGCCGGTCATCGCCGCTTTGATCTCATCGACCGCTTCGTAAATGATGTTGTAGTAGCGGATATCAATGCCGCTGCCCTCGGCGAGCTTGCGTGCAGCCGCATCGGCACGCACGTTAAAGCCGATGACCACGGCCTTGGACGCCAGCGCGAGATTAATATCCGACTCGGTAATGCCGCCGATCGCTGCATGCACAATATTGACCTTGACTTCATCGGTCGACAGTTTGCCCAGCGCGTGCGACAAGCCTTCGTACGAGCCCTGCACATCGGCCTTGACGATAAGCTGCAGCATTTTCTTCTCGCCTTCGCCCATTTGCTCGAACATGTTTTCGAGCTTGGCCGATTGCTGCTTGGCGAGTTTGACGTCGCGGAATTTGCCCTGGCGAAAGAGCGCGATTTCGCGCGCCTTGCGCTCGTCGCCGAGCACCAGCACATCGGCGCCCGCCGCCGGCACATCCGACAACCCCAGCACTTCAACCGGAATCGAAGGGCCAGCCGACTCAACATTCTTGCCCGCTTCATCTACCAACGCACGCACTCTTCCAAATACCGCGCCCGCCAGCAGGATATCGCCACGTTTCAGCGTGCCCGACTGCACCAGCACAGTGGCCACCGGACCGCGGCCCTTGTCCAGACGAGATTCAATCACCACGCCTTTGGCCGGCGCGTCTTTCGGCGCTTTCAAATCCAGCACTTCGGCCTGTAACAACACGGCATCGAGCAGCGCGTCAAGGCCCTCACCCGTGCGCGCCGACACGGGAATAAACTGCGTATCGCCGCCCCACTGTTCAGGTACCACTTCGTGCGACGACAATTCCTGCATGACGCGTTCAGTATTGGCTTCGGGTTTGTCGATTTTGTTCAGCGCCACCACCATCGGTACTTTAGCGGCCTTGGCGTGCGCGATGGCCTCCTGCGTCTGCGGCATCACGCCGTCGTCGGCGGCCACCACCAAAATCACCAGATCGGTCACCTTCGAGCCGCGTGCGCGCATGGCAGTAAACGCCTCATGGCCCGGTGTGTCGAGAAACGTTACCATGCCCTTGGCAGTTTCGACGTGATAAGCGCCGATATGCTGGGTAATGCCGCCGGCTTCACCCACCGCCACTTTGGTGCGGCGGATGGCGTCGAGCAACGAAGTCTTGCCATGATCGACGTGGCCCATCACTGTCACCACCGGCGCGCGATGCTCCACCACAGCTTCGGCATGCGCCGGTTGTGCTTCGGTGAGAAACGCATCGGGATCGTCGAGTTTGGCGCGCACCGCTTTGTGGCCCATATCCTCGACCACGATCATCGCGGTTTCCTGATCGAGCACCTGATTGATGGTCACCATGCTGCCGAGTTTCATCAGCGCCTTGATCACCTCGGCCGCCTTCACCGACATTTTGTGCGCAAGATCGGCTACGGAAACAGTTTCCGGCACCACCACATCGCGAATCAACGGTTCGGTTGGTGCTGCGAATGTACTTTGCGTGTCAGCGTCGTCTTTGTGTGAAGCGTGACGGCCTTTGCGCTCGCGCCAGCCCAAACCGCCGCTGGCGTCACCACGCGTTTTGATGGTACGGCGCTTTGCCGCGGTTTCGTCGCGCCACACGCCCGGCTTGGGCGCGGCGGCTTTCTTGGATGGTTTTTTGTCCGCGCCGGCAAGTGCGGCGGGTTTATGCAGCGTGCCGGCGACAACGCCTTCGGCTTCTTTTTTAGCGGTGGCAGGCGTGGCTTTTGCGCCTTTTTCCGCCGCGTCCTTGGCTACCTTGGCATTCGCAGGCTTGGCGGCGGATTCGGCAACCTCAGGCTGCGCTTCGGCAACCGGCTCGGCCTTTTTGCGGCGCTCCTGCTCCAGCGCCTGCTTTTTTTGAGCTTCTTCGGCTTGGCGCTGCGACAGTGCCGCGTGCTGCTTGGCCTCTGCTTCGCGTAAAGCGATCTGCCCGGCGTCAAGCACCGGCTTCGGCTCTGGCGGGGCTTGCGCTATTACGACGGGTTCTTCAACCGCTTCAACCGTTGCCAGCGCCTCCGCCGGCGCCGGTGCATCGCGCTTCACCAGCACGCGCTTTTTGCGCACTTCGACCTGAATGGTGCGCGCCTTACCGGTAGTGCTGTCGGATTTTTTGATCTCGGTGGTCGAGCGGCGGGTCAGCGTTATTTTCTTTTTCGCTTCTCCCTGGCCGTGAGATTGCTTCAAATAATCAAGCAGTTGCGTCTTATCGCCTTCGATCAGTACGGTTTCAGCGGTCAGCGCCTTTTTGACACCAGCCGCTTTTAACTGCTCAATGAGCTGCTCCGGCGGCACGCCGAGTTCTGTTGCAAATTGTGTGACGTTCAGTTGCGCCATGCGATGTGGTCAGTCTGTATCAAGCAGTCATTAAGCGCTAAGCGCCGGATTCCGCGAACCACGGCGCACGTGCCGCCATGATGAGCTCGGCCGCGCGCGCCGCCTCGATGCCGGTCTCTTCGACCAGATCGTCGGTGGCGTAATCGGCAAGCGCTTCCTGCGTACCCACGCCTTTCGATGCCAGCATTTTGGCGGTGTCGCGATCCATGGTCTCGACCTTCATCAGGTCTTCAATATCATGCTCGACTTTTTCTTCGGACACAATTTCCTGTGTCAGCAGCGCATTGCGCGCGCGGCTGCGCAGTTCATCGACGGTCGATTCGTCAAACGCCTCGATTTCCAGCATTTCAGCACGCGACACGTAAGCCACTTCTTCGAGCGACGAAAAGCCTTCTGCCATCAGAATGTTGGCGACTTCTTCATCGACGTCGAGTTTTTCCATGAACACGGCGCGGATGCCGGTGGATTCTTCATCGCTTTTTTGCTTCCACTCGTCTTCTTTCATGATGTTGATTTCCCAGCCGGTGAGCTCGCTGGCGAGCCGCACGTTCTGGCCACCGCGGCCGATGGCCTGGGCGAGATTTTCCTCGTCCACCACAATGTCCATGCTGTGTTTTTCTTCATCCACCGTGATCTTGCTCACTTCGGCGGGCGCCAGCGCGTTGATCACAAACTGCGCCGGATCGTCGTTCCACAACACAATATCCACACGCTCCTGCGCCAGTTCGCCGGTCACCGCCTGCACGCGCGAGCCGCGCATGCCGACACAGGTGCCGATCGGATCGATGCGCTTGTCTTTCGACAGCACGGCGATTTTCGCGCGCAAACCCGGATCACGCGCTGCCGCCTTGATTTCCATCAGTCCGTCTTCAAGTTCCGGCACTTCCAGTTCAAACAAACGGATGATGAATTCCGGCGCGGTGCGCGACAGGATCAGTTGCGGGCCGCGCATGGCGCGCTCCACTTTCCACACCAGCGCGCGCACGCGGTCGCCCACGCGCAGATTTTCCTTGGGGATCATCTGCTCGCGCGGCAGCAACGCTTCCAGCCGCCCGGATTCGATGATGGCATTGCCGCGCTCCATGCGCTTGATGGTGCCGGTAACCAGATGTTCTTCACGCGCCAGAAAGTCGTTGAGTATCTGTTCGCGCTCGGCGTCACGGATACGCTGCAAAATCACCTGCTTGGCGGTTTGCGCACCGATACGGCCGACCTCAAAGCCCGCCAGCGGCTCTTCGATGAAATCACCCACTTTTGAATCGGGCTTTTCCTCGACTGCTTCGTGCAATTTGTATTGGCGTGAAGGCGTCTCGATTTCAATATCGGGCACCACTTCCCAGCGGCGAAAAAACGTGAATTCACCGGTATCGCGATGCACCGAGGCACGGATATCCACGTCTTCGCTGAATTTCTTTTTGCTGGCGGAAGCCAGGGCGAGTTCGAGCGCGCCGAAAACGATTTCTTTTTCGACGTTTTTCTCGCGCGCCAGCGCGTCCACCAACAATAAAATTTCACGGCTCATACAAAACTCCTGAATCCTTAAACCACCGGTCACTAAATCACGGGTACTAAGCGTGCCTTGTCGAGGTTGGCCAGATCAAACGTCACCGCCTTGCCTTCAACATCCAATTCAACTTTTCCTGCACGGGTTTGCCGCAATACACCCACAAAATTACGTTGCCCATCCTGCTGCGGCACACGCAGTTTCACGCGCACCTTGTGCCCGGCGAAGCGCACAAAATCGCGCTCCTTTTTCAACGGCCGGTCCAGCCCCGGCGACGATATTTCAAGCCGCTCGTAATTCACATTCTCAACCGTCAACACGCGGGAGAGATGATTACTCACCGCCGCACAATCGTCGAGGTTAATGCCGCCCAACTTGCCACCATCCGTACCACCAAGCTTGTCACCACCCGTTGCAGCGGGTTTGTCGATATAAATGCGCATCATGCGGCCCTGGCCGGTGCGCTCCATATCGACCAACTCATACCCCATCCCCGCCAGCGTTGTTTCCAATAGAACCATTAAATCCATTTGAATCAACACCTTAAAAGCAAAAATCTTTCGATTACGTAAACACCAGAAACAAAAAATGGGCGAACCGCCCATCGTTACTTGTGATGCTTTTAGAACCTTTTCCCGCTGCCCCGAAAACACAGCCTTGAAGTATAACAAAAATTTCCGCCAAGTCCAATACGCTGGCCTTATTTTAGAGTGTAGCCATGCATCAAATACTATTTAAAAACAATCACTTATAAAATTTAGCTGGCACGATACCACAACGCGCCCTGCACCCATTACTTGCCATGCATCGAAAGCTGTATATAATTACAGCCAACCGGAACGATAAAGGTAAACAAGGACAAATATTATGGAAGACCTCACCGCACGCCAAAAAGAAATACTGCACCTGATTCGTGAGCACACCGCCACTTCGGGCTTCCCACCCACCCGCGCCGACATCTGCCGCGCGATGGGCTTTAAATCGCCCAACGCCGCCGAAGACCACCTGCGCGCGCTCGAACGCAAAGGCGCCATCGAAATGCTGCCCGGCGCCTCGCGCGGCATCCGCGTCATGCAGCAATCGGGCATTCCGCTGATCGGGCGCGTGGCCGCCGGCGCGCCGATGCTCGCTGCCGAAAACATCGAAGGCCGCTACAAAATAGACCCCCGCATGTTCAAACCGCACGCCGATTATCTGCTCACCGTCAAAGGCGAAAGCATGCGCGACGCCGGCATCCTCGACGGTGATCTGCTGGCCGTGCATCGCACGCCCGACTTTAAATCGGGGCAAATCGTGGTCGCGCGTATCGCCGACGAAGTAACCGTCAAACGTATTCAGCGCCAGCGCCACCTGATCGAACTGCTGCCCGCCAACCCGGATTTCAAACCCATTGTGATCAACCCGCGCAGCGAACCCTTCGCCATCGAAGGCATCGCCGTCGGCGTCATCCGCAATGGCGGCATGCATTGAGCGTATGAACACATCACAATCGCTCAGCAGCGTAATCAACAATCACCCCGCCATCTGGCGCGGCAATGATTTCGCGCCAGTCGCCACCTCCAGCGTGCCCACCGGTTTCGCCGAACTCGACATACATCTGCCTGGCGCGGGCTGGCCCACCGGCGTGATCACCGAAATTCATGTCGAACGCCCCGGCATCGGCGAACTGCAACTGGTGATGCCCGCCGCGGCGCGGCTGACGCAGGCCGAACGCTGGCAGGTCATGATCGCCCCGCCCTACCTGCCCTACGCACCGGCACTGGCTGCGCACGGCGTCAAGCTATCGCGGCTGATGCTGATCCGCCCGAAAACTCTTGCCGAACAACTGTGGGCCTGCGAGCAGGCACTGCAATCGGAAAGCTGCGGCGCCGTCATGCTGTGGCTCGACCAGACACAGGAACGTATTCCCGAAAACGCGCTGCGCCGCCTGCAACACGCCGCCGAGCGCCGCGACGTACTGGCCATACTGTTCCGCGCCTCGCGCGCGGCCTCCTGCACGCAAGCCGCGCTGCGTCTGCACTTGAGCCGCGAAACCGGCAGCACTGTCGTGCGCATTCTCAAACGGCGCGGCGGCGGCATACCCGCGCCGGTGGCGCTGGATTTGCACAACAACCTGCTGCGCCGTCCCGGCATGGCTCGCCGTAATGATTTTGAGTATGTGTCTCATGTGCATGCGCCCTCGCCCACATTTAGCGCGCACTAACGCTGCTCCCTTAACAGATTGTCCCCATGCTATGGCTTGCACTGCATTTTCGCCATCTTCCGCTGGAAGTGTTCACGCGCGGGGTGCGCGAGGCACAACCGCTGGCGGTTACCTCCGGCGCCGAGACAGGCGCCACGGTTGTAGCAGCCAATCGCCCGGCGCAAGCGCGTGGCGTACGCGCCAGCATGAGCGTATCCGCAGCCTGCGCACTGGCATCGGGACTGCACACAGTTACAAGAAATCCTGCCAAAGAACATGCCACGCTGGCGCGCATCGCCGCGTGGTCGCTGCAATTTACGTCGTTTGTGAGCATGGACGAAGCGGGCGGCGCATCGACAGTGCTCCTCGAAATCGAAGGCTCGTTAAAACTCTTCGGCGGCCTCGGTAAACTGCATCAGCACATTGCGCGTGGCATTGCGGAACTGGGTTTCGACGCCAGCATCGCCTGCGCGCCCACGCCGCTCGCAGCACATTGGTTCGCGCGCGCAGGTGTGAGCGTGCGTGTGCAACATCGCGATGCGTTGCGGCACGCACTGGAAAAACTGCCTGCCGATCTGCTCTGTAACAACGCAGCCACTCGCAATCTGCTGGAAAGTTTCGGCGCACGCACGCTGGGCGATTGTCTGCGCCTGCCGCGCGATGGGCTTGCGCGCCGCGCGGGCCAGCGCCTGCTCGATGATCTTGATCGCGCACTGGGCCTGCGGCCCGATCCGCGCCTGCCGTTCGTCGCACCGCAGACTTACAGCGCCGCGCTGCCGTTGCCTGCGCCGGTCGCGCAGGCCGATGCGCTGCTGTTCGCCGCGCGCCGTTTGCTCGCCGAACTGTGCGGCTGGCTCACCGCCACCGGCCACGGCGTGCAGCGCCCGATATTTGAGTTTATTCATGAAAAACAATTAGTGACCGTCATTACACTGGAACTTGCCGGCGCTAGTCGTGATCTCGCTCACCTGACCACCCTGTTACGCGAAAGACTGGCACGCACCGAATTGCCGTGCGCCGCCATCGAAATCGCCATGGCTTCGGGCACAGTCGTGCCGATCGCGTCGCGCAGCCTGTCCTTTTTGCCGGATAACACAAGCGCGGGACAGGAAGAAAACGCGTCTCGCTTGGTGGAGAGAATCAACGCAAGACTCGGCGCAAACACCATCTGCGGGCTAACGCCTTACGCCGATTACCGCCCCGAGCGCGCGTGGCGCGCTTGCAGGCCGGGCGCCGCTGCCGATGCCAACGGCAATACGGCAGGTTCGCCGATGCCTGCACGCCCCTTCACACGTCCGCTATGGCTGCTTACCACACCCAGGCCGCTGCGTGAAACCAACGCAGCGCCACAGGATGATGGGCCGCTGTCACTGCTCGCCGGCCCTGAACGCATCGAAGCCGGTTGGTGGGACGGCCAGCATGTCGCGCGCGATTATTTCGTTGCACGCAATGCCGCGCAGTCGCTGTTGTGGGTCTACCGCGAACGCGACCTTGCCGCGCGCTGGTATGTGCATGGGTTTTTTTCGTGATGCTGCCGCTGCCTGCCATCAGCCCGAAAACCAGCGCAGGCGTGTCAGGTCAGGAATTTCGAGAGGTGTGATAATTGACTGTTCGTTCGTCGCGGGATAGGATAAATTGCAGTTTGGCAAAAAATGGTGTTTAAAATTTCTTCACCCCTACCCGAGACGATCATGCCGCCCGACATCAGCAAGCCATTTTGGAATCGCTGCCGCAGTGCGCTGCTGGTCCTGATGGCGCCGCTGGCGCTGACCGCCGCGGCGCAGGACTATCCCGCCAAAGTGGTGAGGATTATCGTGCCGTTTCCCCCGGGCGGGGCCACCGACGTGCTCTCCCGCCTTATCGCGCAAAAACTCACTGAATCGTACGGGCAAAACTTCATCGTGGAAAATCGCCCCGGCGCGACCGGCACCATAGCCGGCGCATTCGTAGCGAAAAGCACGCCCGACGGCCATACGCTGATCATGCATTCGACCAGCAGTTACACCGCAGGGTTTCTTTACCGCAAGCTGAGCTACGATGCCGCACGCGCGTTCACACCGGTCATCAGATGCGCCATCAGCGGTTTATACATGGTCTCTGTCGCGTCGCTGCCGGTCAAGAATGTCAAGGAACTGGTTGCGCTCGCCCGCCGGCGCCCCAATGAGCTGACCTATGCAACCGTCGGCAACGGCAGCGCCGCGCACCTGGTCGCGGAAATGTTCAATGCCGCCACCGGCATCAAGACACTCGCAGTGGCCTACAAAGGCGCGGCGCCCGCCTTGGTCTCGCTCGCTTCGGGTGAAGTCGGCTTTACCGTTCTGAATATTCTGGATCCGCAACCGTTCGTGAAGCAGGGCAAATTGCGCGCGCTGGCGATCACCGGCGCCAAGCGTTCGCCCGCCGTACCCGACGTGCCGACCCTGCTGGAGTCGGGCATCAACGTCGAGGCAAACCTGTGGACTGGCCTGTTCGCGACGGCCGGCACTCCGCCGGTCATAGTGAACAAGCTCAATGCGGAAATCACGCGCTTCATCAGCGCGCCGCAAACGAACGCGTGGCTGATGAACAATCTGGGCGGCGAATTTTCCCCGCACACCCCGGAGCAGTTCAGTGAATTTCTGACGGCGGATCTCTCGGGCTGGCAGAAAATCATCAAGCAGATCGGGCTGCAACTGGATTGACGATTAGCGATTGTGCAGGCAAGTGTTCTTCAGAATCGGAGGAAACCAAAATGCAGTTCAAGGCCGCAGTATTTCGCAAGGCGCACGAACCACTGACGATTGAGACTTTCGACATGGACAGGCCGCGCGGGCGCGAAATCATCGTGCGCAACGTTGCAACTGGCGTTTGCCATAGCGATCTGCATGTGGTCGATGGGCTGGGCCGTTATCCGACGGATCGGCCCTTTGTTCTGGGGCATGAGGGGGCCGGTATCGTCGAAGAGGTGGGTGCCGATGTCACGGCGGTGAAGGTCGGCGATCATGTGGTGGCTTGCTTGTCCGGCTTCTGCGGCACATGCCCGCAGTGCCTGAGCGGCCACCCTAATGTCTGCACCGGCGGGTTCGTCACACGCTCGGAGAACGACACGCCGCGCGTAACGCAGGACGGCGGCCTGGTGCGTACGTTCGGCGGAATCGGCAGCTATGCCGAGAAAATGCTACTACACGAGAATTCGGTGGTGAAGATCGATCCCGATATTCCGTTCGATCGGGCCGCGCTGGTAGGATGCGGCGTGCTGACCGGGGTTGGGGCCGCGTTGCGCTCCTCCGGTCTGCAGGCCGGACAGACGGTGGCCGTGTTCGGAGTCGGTGGTGTCGGGTTGTCGATCGTGCAGGGCGCGCGTATCGGGGGCGCCCGACAGATTATCGCGGTGGACCAGTTTGATTCCAAGCTGAAGATGGCTAAGGGCGTGGGCGCGACACACATGGTCAACGCGAGCCACGACGATCCGGTGAAGACGATCCGGGCAATGACACGGGGCCTGGGCGTGGACCATGCCTTTGAGGCGGTCGGCCTCTCCAAGCTGTGCCGCCAAGCGATCGAGAGTCTCGCCGTGCGCGGCACCGCCACTATCGTCGGCGTGCTGCCACCGGATGCAATGATCGAGTCGTGCTTATCGGGTTGTCACACACAGTCACTACCGGTAGTATGTTGAGCAACGTTATCAACCTGGGGCTACCGTGGCGATCGATGTGCTTGAGCGAGGCGATTTGCCGTTTCCGCGCTCGCTGCCGGAGTTTCAGCGCCTGTTTCCGG
>CAMBCF010000116.1 GCA_945864585.1 Bordetella parapertussis
CTGCTGGGCTTCATGCTTAGCAAACTCAACCCAGCCCATGCCGTCAACGCGCCCGATACCGGGTAGCCCAGCGGCGCATAACCCAGCAAGCCGTCAACCCGAGGGAAAATCCACTACACTACGATTACAGGTTTTAAATTGAGAATTGCTGCAGGCTGTGCGTGCATGGTCTTGATGTCGTAAACCGAAGCGAACACGCCTGAGCCCATCATCGTCGGAACGAAGCGCGAGCCTTCCTCGTTGGTCCAGGCTGCGACTTCGATCGGTGCACGGGTGCGGATGCCGAGCTCATTCAAGCGGCGCACCACTTCGAGCCCGGCTAACACGCCATAGGCGCCGTCGAACTTGCCGCCCGAGGGTTGTGAATCGAGATGGCTGCCGGTCATGACTGGCAGCAGGCTGTCGTCCTGGCCCAGGCGATGCGCGAAGATATTGCCGATCGCATCTATGCGCACACGCATGCCTGCTTCTTTCGCCCAGGCGACAAACTGGTCGCGCCCCTGCCGGTCCAGCTCCGTCAGTGTGATTCGCTTCACACCGCCTTTGGACGTCGCACCGATGCGGGCAAGGTCCATGAGCGAGCGCCAGAGCCGCGCGCCATCGACGTGCAGGACCTTCATAAGATATCGAGACCCACATTCACCCCGACAAGTCGCGCATTATCGCGCGCAGCGGTCTTCATCGCGTTGGCACAAGCACCGCTGCCGCCTGCTTCTCGACCACTGTGCCCTTGAAGAAATCCGGGTTCGTGCAGCCCCAGAAACGCACGGCGTTGGCGAACATGAAATCGCGGAAATCGTCGTCGTCGAGCAGCCCGTGCTCGACCAGCTCGTACGCTTCGGGTACCACCTCGGTCATGTCCGGCACGTCGAAGTGGCCGATGTCCGAACTGAAGAACGCGTTGAGGCGCGCACCCATCGGCAGCGCCTTGCGATTAAACGCCCAGGCGTTGATCGGGTCGTCCGCTTCGCAGCCGAAGTAGTAGCGCGCGACATACAGATCCAGAAAGTCTTCCTTGCGCGAGATCTTGCATCGGGAATAGTCGTCGAGATCCTCGATGCCACCGGTGCCGTTGCCGTTATCGTCCAGACCTTCGCCGCGCCGTACCGCCTGCAGCATTTCAGGCGGCGCGTACTTCTCCGCCAGCGCCAACAGGCCCTCTTGATCGAGGCACGCCGGATTGGTGTTCTCGAGCGCCTGCCGGTTGCGCTTCTCCCAGTGCCCGATGAGATCCGCATAGAGCGAACCGGCCCAGCCCACGCCGCCTTCGAGAAAGGCGAAGTTAAGCTGCGGGAAGCGGCGCGTGACGCCGCCGAAGAACAGCGCCTTGGCCATGGCTTCGCTCGCCGAAGCGAAGTGACCGATGTGGTTGTAGCAGAAGTTCGACGGCGAGTTGCGCAGCAGGATCGAGCGCGCGCTGTTGTGAAAGCTCGGTGCGATCTTCAGCTCGCAACACTTGGCCCACACCGGATCGTAGTCGTGTTCGCTGTCAATGCCGATCGCGTCGTACCAATCGACGAACTTCGACGCCTCGGGATGCTCTTCCACCAGCGCGGGTACCGGGCGGCGGATGAGGCTGCCCATCATGACCACGCGCAGACCGAGCTGCTTTGACGCGAACTCCAGCTCCGCGATGGCTTCTTCCGGCGTAAACATCGGGATGATCGCGGCCGGTATGATGCGGTCGCCGTAGGGACGAAACTGCTCTGCGGTGAAGGTGTTGTAGGCACGGCACAGTGCGCGGCGATGCTTCTCCGACGGCAGGCGGTAGTAGCCGAGCGCGGCGGTGGGGTAGATGACGCAGAAGTCGAGGCCGATTTCGTCGAGACGCTGGTACAGCAGCCGCGGCATCATGGCGGTCGCGCGGTCGAGCGTGTTCTTCGTCGGCAGGAACCAGAACGCCTCCTGGCCGATGCGGCGGCGGCGTCGCTCGGCCACGGACATGGCGAGCGATCTGGGAACGCGCGCGCTTGCCATGTCCAGCGCCTCGACCGCGAGATCGCCGCCAATGCGGCGAAACTCGTGACGCATTTGCGGGTGGTATTCCGCCCAGTGCCCGTCGGCGTCGATGATCGGATGGTTCAGGCGGCTGCGAATCTTGCGGGCGTCGGTCTGAGCGTGGGTCGTCATAGCTGCACCTCCGTGGCAAAGCGTTACTCTACCTTGATGTTCGCGTCCTTGATGATCTTGCCGTAGCGGACTATATCCGTGCGGATGAGCGCTGCGGTCTGCTCCGGGTTGTGGTAGTAGGGCTCAAACCCCTGGGTGGCCAGCTTTTCCTTGGTATCCGGCAGGGCCGCGAGTTTTCTAATCTCGGCGGATATCCTGTCGATGATGGGTTTCGGCATGCCGGCCGGTCCGCCCACGCCCTGCCAATTGGTCAAGGTCATGGCCGGCAGACCTGCCTCGGCGAAGGTAGGAACGTCGGGAAACGCCGCGGTGCGAGACTGCCCGGTGACCGCGATGGCGCGCAGGCGTCCGCTCCTGATTTGCGTGGCGACGTTGGCGGGATTCGAGAAGAAGAAATGAATGTGCCCGCCCATCAGATCCACCACTGCGGGGGCGCCGCCTTTGTAGGGAATGTGCCGCGTCTTGATGCCCGCCACGGTGTTGAAAAGTTCAGCCAGCAGATGGGTCGGGCCGCCGGTGCTCGAGGTGCCGTAGGTAATCTGCTCCGGCTTCGCCTTCGCCAGCGCGATCAGTTCCTGGACGTTATTCACCGGCAGCGATGGCGGCAGCACCAGCACATTCTCGTAGCTCAACACGGTGGCAATGGGCGCGATGTCCTTCAGCGCATCGTAGGGCGTCTTCAGCAGCAAGTGATTGCCCGCCAGGGTGCCACCCAGGGTCACGATTGTGTAGCCATCCGCGCGTGATTTCACCGCGGCAAGCGTGCCGATGACGGTGTTGGCCCCGGGCCGATTATCCACCACCACCGGCTGTCCCCACACCTCGGTGAGATGCTGCCCGATCAGGCGCGCAGTGAAGCTGGTGCTGCCGCCCGGCGCATACGGACTGATGAAGCGTATCGGCTTATTGGGGAAATCCTGCTGCGCCGCCGCGCCTGCGCCCAACGCGCTCAAGACGATCCCCCCGAGCAATCGCGCGCGTATCCTGCGAGTATTCATTTAGGCACTCCTTGTCCAGCGGAAGTCTACCTCAGTTGGCGGGAATGTTCGTGCACCGGCACTTGGAACAATGAAAGCGGCAGGTCCACAAACTGGGCGCCATGGCGTTCTGTAATGGCTCTGCTTATTCCGGCATCGGCTGGGCAGAGGCGGGTGTCCGATTCCCGCGTTGTTCAGAGGTGCCAGACGCGCCTACTTCCCGCTCCACCCCCCACCCAGCGCCCGCACCAGATCAGCCACCGCCACCCGCCGCGCGCGCAGCGCATCTGCGCGATTTAAATCCGCCGCCAGCAGATTGCGCTCGGCATCGATCACTTCCAACTGACTGACGAGTCCGTTGTCGTAGCGGATGCGCGCCAGCCGCACGGCGTCGCGCAGCGCCACTGTGCGCTTGGATTCCGCCTCGAAAATCTCGCGCGCACGCGTCTGTGCGGAAAGCGCCTGTTGCACTTCGCGAAACGCCTCCTGCACCGCTTTTTGATACTGCGCCAGCGCTTGTTGTTCGCGCGCCTTGATGGCGTCTATCTCACCCGCGACGCGGCCCGCCTGAAAAATCGGCTGCGTCAGACCAAACGCGAGTTGCCAGATCAACGCCGGGCCGGACAGCAGGTCGCGCAGCGCGCCGCTCTCGCTGCCCAGATAGCCGGTGAGCGCGATGCGCGGAAACAGCGCGGCACGCGCCGCCGCGACGCGGGCGTTCACCGCGATCAGGCGCTGTTCCGCCTGAATGATGTCCGGGCGGCGTAGCAATAAATCCGACGGCAGACCTTCAGGCGCCACCGCTGGCGGCGCTGTATCGTGCACAGCACTGCGCTTCACTGTGGAGGCACTGAGCGCGCGCGGGCTGCGCCCCAGCAGCACAGCGAGCGCCAGTTCCTCGGCGCTGCGGCTGCGCTCCAGCGCCGGCAATTGTGCCTGCGCCGCCGCCACTTCGGCCTCGAGTTGCCGCAACTGATAGTCGCCGATCAGGCCTGCCGTATGCCGCACGCGCTGCAACCGCAGATGGTCATCACGCAACGCCAGCGCGCGGCGGGTTACCGCGATCTGTTCATCCAGCGCAAGCAATGTGAAATACGCGCGCACCGCGTCTGCACCGAGGGCCAGGCGCACGGTTTCACGCGCGGCTTCAGTCGCCAGCACTTCCGCGCGCGCGGCATGACTTGCACCGCGCAGGCGTCCCCACAAATCGAGTTCGTACGACACATTGAGTTGCGCGCGATAACCGCTGCGGTCGAGGGCGCTGGCAGGAATCGGCAGCGGTGACACTTCGGATGAGCGTGTGCGATCACGCTGCGCGGTGGCGTCGATCGATGGAAACATTTGCGCCTCCGCCACCCGCGCCAGCGCGCGCGCTTCGTCCACGCGCGCAGCCGCCAGCGCGAGATCGCGGTTGTGCTCGAACGCTTCGGCGATCAGCGCATTGAGCGCGCTGTCGTTGTATAGCGTCCACCAGCGTTCGCCCACTTGCAGGTTTTGTGCGGGCGCGACGCTCCATGCAGCCGGCAATTCTGATTGAGGGCGCTGGTAGCCAGACATTATTGAACACCCGGTGAGCGATAATAAAAATATCAATAAAAACAAATAGTTAAAGCAAGTTCTCCATTCCTTGCGCCACGGTGCTTCCTTTCCCTCACCCCCGACCCCTCTCCCGGAGGGAGAGGGGAGAAATGCTCCCTCTCCCTCCGGGAGAGGGCTGGGGTGAGGGAGGCATTTGAACTCGCCGCTAATCATTGCCATCCCCTTTTACAGCGGGACTCTGCAGCGCCTGCTGCCGATGATGCACAACCTCATCCTCGATTTCTTTGGTCGAACGCGAGTCGGACAATTTGCGATCGACGATCAATTTATAAAACCATGGAATAAAAAATATCGCCAGAAAAGTCGCCGCCAGCATGCCGCCCATCACGCCGGTGCCCGCCGAGTGACGCGCCCCCGCGCCGGCCCCGGTCGAAAACGCCAGCGGCGTGACACCCAGGATGAACGCGAGCGAGGTCATCAATATCGGCCTGAAGCGCAGACGCGCGGCTTCAATCGCGGCAGCGGATGTCGAATAGCCCTGATGTTTTTTCAGCACCGCGTACTCGACGATCAGAATCGCATTTTTCGCAGCGAGTCCCAGCAGCGTCACCAGACCAATCTGGAAATACACGTCGTTGGACAGACGCGCGATGCCGGCCAGCGGCGACAACAGTCCCTGCAGCCACGGCACGCCTTGCGCCATGTAGTACGGCATCGGCAGCAGGTTGTTGATAAAAATCGCCGCCAGCGCGCCAAAGGTGCCGAACGGCAGCGCCAGCAGCACCGCCAGCGGCAACGACCATTTGTCGTACTGTGCGGCGAGGATCAAAAACACCATTAGCGCCGCGAGGCCCAGCGCCAGCAGCGAGGTTCCGCCCGAGCGCTTTTCCTGAAACGAGGCGCCGCCCCAGTCAAAGGTGAATTCCGGCGGCAGGGTTTCGCGCGCGATTTTTTCCATGCGCTCAATCGCCTGACCCGAACTGAAGCCAGGCAGCGCCGAGCCGAAAATTTTTACCGCCGGCAGATTGTTGAAACGTTCCATCGAATCCGGGCCTGAAGAATAACTCACCGTTGCCAGCGAACCGAGCGACACCATGCGCCCCTGATCGGAGCGCACAAACATCGCGGAAATATCTTCAGGACGTTTGCGAAACGCGGGCTCGGCCGACATCAGCACCTGCCACGTGCGGCCCGACTTGTTGAAGTCATTCACATAGTACGTGCCCAGCGTGGAAGCCAGCGTGCCGTAGAGTTCATCGAGCGACACGCCCGTGGTCTTGGCTTTTTCGCGGTCCACATCGATATAAAGCTGCGGCACGTTGGCGCGCCACAGTGTGTTGACGAAGGCGAACGAGCCGTCCTTTGCCACCGCGCCCAGCAGTTGCTGCGCTACCTCGAACAAGCGCGGCGCGCCGCCGTCGCCACGGTTTTGCAGGTAAAACTCGAAGCCACCCGCATTGCCCAGCCCGAATATGGGCGGCGGCGCGAAGCCCAGTATCAGCGCCTCCTTGATATGCCCGGTCTTCATGAAAAATTCGCCCACCAGTTGCGGCGTGGCGACTTTGCGCTCGTCCCAGTGTTTTTGCGTGACGAAAATAGTGGCTGCGCTGTTGCGAAAGCCGCCGCCCAGAAAATCCATGCCGGTGAAGGCCACCGCGTTTTCGTTGGCCGGATTCGATTTGATGATATCGACCACCTGGTTCACCACTTTGTCGGTGCGCTCGAGCGTGGCGCCATCGGGCAAAAACACCGCCGCGATGTAGTAGCCCTGATCTTCATCGGGCACCAGCGAGCCGGGCGTGGCGCGCCACAGGCCAATCGTGATCGCCACCATGCCGATAAACAAAACCGCGCCCACTGCGCCACGGCGCAGCATCCACGTCACGCCATCGACGTAACGCCCGGTCATGCGGGCAAACCAGCCGTTGAACCAGCGAAAAAAGCGTCCCGGCTTACGCTGCTCGCGCTTTAAAATCAGCACGCACAAACTCGGTGTCAAGGTGAGCGCCACCAGCCCTGAAATCACCACCGCTATCGAAATCGTCACCGCAAACTGGCGATACAGTTCACCGGTCAGCCCGCCGAGGAACGCAATCGGCACAAACACCGCGCACAAGGTCAACACAATGGCGATGATCGGGCTGGTGACTTCGCCCATCGCCTTGAATGCGGCCTCTCGCGCGTGCAGATGCTCTTCGTGCATGATGCGCTCGACGTTTTCAAGCACCACAATCGCATCGTCCACCACGATGCCGATGGCGAGCACCATGCCGAACAGCGTCAGCGTGTTGATCGAATAGCCGAGCAGCGTCAGCCCCGCGAAGGTGCCGATCAGCGATACCGGCACCGCGGCAAAGGGTATCAGCGTCGCGCGCCAGTTTTGCAAAAACAGAAACACCACCAGAAACACCAGCGCCATCGCTTCAGCCAGCGTGATCAGCACTTCGCGGATCGACACTTCGACAAAGCGTGTGGTGTCGTACACCACGTGGTGCTGCAAGCCCTGCGGATAGCTGGCCGCCAGACGCGTCATTTCGGCCTTCACCCGTTCGGCGGTGGCTAGGGCATTGGCGTTGGGTTGCAGAAAAATGCCGATCAGCGTCGCCGACTTGCCGTTCACGCGGCCGATGAATTCGTAGTCTTTCGCCCCCAGTTCAACGCGCGCCACGTCCTTCAGTTTCAACACCGAGCCATCGGCATGGGCGCGCACGATGATATTTTCAAACTCGCCGGGTTCGCTGAGCCGCCCTTTGGTGGTGATGCTGTAGACCAGTTCCTGCGGGCCCCCGGTGGGCGCCTGGCCGATTTTGCCGGCCGCAAACTGCGCGTTCTGCTCGTTGACGGCACGGATGATGTCGTTGGACGTCACTTTCAACTGCACCATGCGGTCAGGCCGCAGCCAGATGCGCATGGCGTAATCCTTGGCGCCAAATATTTGCACGTTGGTGGTGCCGCGTATGCGCTTCAATGAATCGAGTACATTGAGCGTGACGTAATTCGAGATGAACAAATCGCTGTGGCGTGCGTCGGGCGAGATGAACGCCAGCACCTGCAGGAATGACGAGGAGCCTTTTTCGACGGTGACGCCCTGGCGGCGCACTTCCTGCGGCAGGCGCGGCTCGACCTGCTTGACGCGATTGTTGACGTTGAGCGCGGCCTTATCCACATCGGCGCCGATGTCAAAGGTGACGCGTATCTCGACCACGCCCTGCGCGGTGGAAGTCGAGTTCATGTAGAGCATGTTCTCGACGCCGTTGATCTGATTTTCCAGCGGCGCGGCCACGGTTTGTTCGAGCACCTGCGCCGAAGCGCCCGGATAAATGGCGCGAACTGTCACCACCGGCGGCGCGATTTCGGGATACTGCGCGATCGGCAGTATGCGTATCGCCGCGAGACCGGCGATGACAATGAAGATCGACAACACCGCCGCGAAGATCGGGCGGTCTATGAAGAAGCGTGAAATCATGGTGTCTGTGCGTTTCTATTTTTTGCCGGCTGCGGCGGCGGGGGGGGTGCAACCGCGGGCGCAACTGCGGGCGCTGCAATCTGCACCGGCGCGCCGGGGCCGATTTTCATCACGCCATCGGTAATCACGCGCTCGCCCGCTTTGAGACCGCTGTTGATCACCCAGCCATCGTCCGTCCACTCGCCCGCTTCAACGGGCCGCGCTTCGGCCTTGTTATCGGCACCCACCACGTAGACAAATTTGCCTTTGGGACTTTCGAGTAGTGCGCGCTGCGGCAGCACTATGGCGTCGGGCCGCAGCGCGCCATCGAGGATGATGCGCACGAATTCGCCTGCGCGCAGCACATTGTTTTTATTGGAAAATTCCGCGCGAGACTCAGTGGTGCCAGTGTGCGCGTTGACGCGCACATCGGTAAAACCTAGCACCCCCGCGCCCTCATACAAGCTGCCATCAGCGAGCCTCACGCGCGCCTGAAACTGGCGGCCGGCCGGCAGCCGCAAGCGGCCTAAATCAACATCGCGGCGCAGCGCCAGATGCTCGCGATCAGGAACACCAAAGATCACATACATCGGATCGGTCTGTGTCACTGTCGTCAACAACACGTTGGGTCCCGACACCAGCGCGCCTTCGGACACCACCGCGCGCCCGGCAATGCCGGCGATAGGCGATTCCACGCGCGTGTATGAAAGATTAAGCCGTGCTTCGCTCACCCGCGCGCGGCCGCTTTTCACTTCGGCCTCGGCCACCTGCTCGGCGGAGATTGAATCGTCGAGTTCTTTTTGACTGATAGCCTTGGCCTCGCGCACCGGCTTCAGGCGCGCCACTTCGCGCCGCGCCTGCGCCAGGCGCACATCGGCCACCGCTAAATCCGCTTCGGCTTTGGCCAGCGCCACCTGAAACTGCGCGGGGTCTACGGTAAACAAGGATTGCCCCTTTTTGACCGGCGCACCTTCGCGATAACCGCGCTTCTGCAGTATGCCGGTCACGCGCGCGCGCACTTCCACTTCGCGATAACCGGCGGTCTGCGCCACATATTCATAACGCACCGGCACATCGCGTTTTTCCACGGTGATGACCGACACCTGCGCCGGCGGCATGCTGCCGCCCGGCGGGCCACCAGTGGATTTGTCGCACGCGGAGACCAGGGCCGCCACACTCAGCAGCATGCACAGCGGTGTGAGAATGCGCATAGGGGAAAGCATCATGATGAGCGGCCTGTGGATGATTCGTGTGCCCAGCCAAAGTCGCAATGAGTCATAAAATAGATTCCCTCCCCTTCAAGGCTAATCCATGCACACAACTTTGAGTGTGAGAGCATGTAGCTCGGAAGAAGGCCATGGCTTTTCATGGCCGTATTCCGGGGAAGTGTGGATGGATGAACTCGCGTGCTGTCGATGCGCCGTGCTTCTTCCCGGAATACGTCCTTCGGACTCCTTCCGGGCTACAGGAGATGTGTGCATAGGTTAGCCTTGAAGGAGAGGAGGGTTCCGCGGAAACGCAGTTACAATTTTCAAACACCGTACAAAAAAACAGCTGCGATCGTCTGCATTTTACATCGCAGTATGTATCTAGCGCACGAACGTTGCCGCATAATCCGCACCAGCACGCTTACCCGGAGCCGCCATGGCCAGCTATCCTTCCTCAATAACCTTAAGCCGTCCGGAAATTGCAGCACTTGTTTTGATGGCGGCGGCATTGCCCGCGATCATCAAGCTGCATTTGCTGCCGGGGTTGTTCGCGGGCCTGCTGGTGCATGAGCTGGTGCATATGGCGGCGCCGCGCATGTTCGGCGTGACGCACACCGGCCGCGCGAAAATCGCGGCGCTGTCGCTGCTGCTGACACTGATAATCGTGGTGATCGGCGGCGCCATCACTGCCACCGTGTTGTTCTTGCGCAGCGACGCGGGCAGCATCGCCGTGTTACTTGAAAAAATGGCGGAAATTCTCGACAAGGCGCGCGACACCCTGCCGGCGTCGATGCAGGAATGGATCCCCATCGACGCATCCGAGCTCAAAGATCAGTTAGTGGCGTGGCTCAGAGAACATGCCAGCGAAGTCAAATCGGTGAGCGGCGAAGTAGGGTACGGATTGGTGTACGCGCTGATCGGCATGGTGATCGGCGCGCTTATTTCCCTGCGTGAAGTGCAGCCGGGGCAAACCGCGGGGCCGCTCGCACGCGCGCTGCAACAGTGCACCGCACGGCTCGCCGAGGCGTTTCGGCGTGTGGTGTTCGCACAAGTGCGTATCTCGGCGCTGAATACCCTGCTCACCGCGATTTATCTGGTCGCCGTGTTACCCCTGTTCGGCGTGCATTTGCCGCTCACCAAGACCATGATTTTGATCACCTTCCTGGCCGGGCTGCTGCCGGTGCTGGGCAACCTGATTTCAAACTCCGTTATCGTGGTTATCAGCCTGAGTTTTTCGCTGCACGCGGCAATGGGCGCGCTGGCGTTCCTGGTTATCATTCACAAGCTCGAATATTTCATCAACGCGCGCATCGTCGGCGCGCAGATACAGGCTTCGGCGTGGGAACTGTTATTGGTGATGGTGGTGATGGAGGCCGCCTTTAGCCTGGCGGGCGTGATCGCAGCGCCGGTGTTTTACGCGTACCTGAAGTCGGAATTAACCGGCCGCGGGTGGGTGTAGCCAGGCCCCGAAATTCGGCTCGGCACACACCGAGGCTTGCGGCACCTTGCACGGCGCACTACGTTGAGGCGATACAATCGAACCACGACTGACAAGCAAGGAGCGCAACCATGGATTTAGGCATCAAGGACAGGAAAGCGATCGTCTGTGCCGCCAGCAAAGGGCTGGGCAAGGCGTGTGCGATGGCGCTGGCGAAGAATGGCGTCGATCTGGTGATCAATTCGCGCACCAGCAGCGAACTCGAAGCCACCGCGGCGGAAATTCGCACCGCGACGGGGCGTGCGGTCATCGCCGTTGCCGCCGACATCACCACGCCGGAAGGCCGCGCCAAGGTGCTGGCAGCGTGCCCGGCCGCGGACATTCTGGTGAACAACGCCGGTGGCCCGCCGCGCGGCGATTTTCGCGAGTGGGGCGAGGCGGACTGGATGAAGGCGGTGAACGGCAACATGATTACGCCCATCATGCTGATCAAGGCGGTGGTCGATGGCATGATCGCGCGTAAATTCGGGCGCATCGTCAACATCACCTCGGGCTCGGTGAAGTCGCCGATCCCCGAACTCGGCATGTCCAACGGCGCCCGCGCCGGTCTCACCGGCTTCGTCGGCGGTCTGGCGCGGCAGGTGGCGCGCCACAACGTGACGATCAATGGGCTGCTACCCGGGCCGTTCCTCACCGACCGGCTGCGTTCGGGGCGCGTGGAGGCGGCGCGCAAAGCGGGCCTCCCGGTAGATGAGTACATCGCTCAGCACTTCAAGAACTCCCCGGCGGGTCGCGCGGGCGATCCGTTCGAGTTCGGCGAGGCGTGCGCGTTCCTGTGCGCGGCGTCCTCGGGCTTCATCGTCGGACAGAACTTGCTGCTGGACGGCGGCGCCTTTAACTCCACCCTCGGTTAACGCACCACCCATGGCTTGAAATAATCCGTGCGATCGGCCGAATACACCACAAAGTGTTTCACTTTTTTGTCGTGCAACACATGCAGGGTCACGTCGTCGCCCGCTTCGCCGCTCGCCCACAGCCGTTCATAGAACTCGCTTTGCGTGGCTATCGAGTGGCCGGCCACGCCGAGCAGGATATTGCCGCGCTTGATGCCTGATCGATCCGCGGGGCCGTCCGCTAGCGTGCGCGTGACCACCACGTGCCCTTCAATCTCTTCGGTGTAAATGCCCAGCCACGGGCGACTGGGCGCCTGCCGCCGTCCATGCGTGACCAGATCATCAAGTATCGGTTCGAGCAGATTGATGGGGATGAACATATTGCCCGGAAACGCCACACCGCTGGCCAGCGTGTCGCTCACCCACAGCGAGGCGATGCCGAGCAGGCTGCCATCGTCGCCGAGCAACGCCGCGCCGCTGTGCTCGCCACGCGGCGGTGCGGTGAAAATCGCGCCGTCGATCATGTATTCCCACCAGCCGGTGAAGCGGCGGCGTGACGACACGCAGGCCGGCGACACACCGCCCGCGGCTTCGTGCGCGGCGATGCGCACCGTTTGCAGCGCTTTCAGGTTGGATGAATCGCCACGCCGCAAAGGCTGCTTTGCCACGCCCGGCGAAGCACGCAGCAAGCCGAAACCGCTGGCGTGATCGAATCCCACCACGCTTGCCGCATGCACACGCCCATCCGGCGCCATCGCGAGTATGGATCCGGCCTCGATGATCAAATAGCCCACCGTCAGTATCAGTCCGCTGGCGTCGATGACCACGCCGGTGCCTTCGCGTTCGGCGCCCAGCGTGTCGGCGCTGCGCGCGCCGGGTATCGCTTTGATGCTGAGCTTGACGATGCCATCGGGCAGGGTATCGTTGCGGCCGGCGCGCGTGTACGGCGCATTGACCGCGCGCCAGGTGGACAGCGCCACGTTAAAAAACGACGGTGTATCCAACAGTGTGCTCAACGCAGTCCCTCGTAGCGAACGTCTACAATTTCAATTTGCCGCAGGCCGGCCGGCGTGCGCAGTTGAACGGTATCACCCGCGCTGTGTTTGATCAATGCCGCGGCGATCGGCGAAATCCAGCTCACATGGCCGCGCGCAGGGTCTACTTCATCCAGACCGACGATGGTCACGCGGTGTTCCTTGCCTTCATCGTCCATATAATTCACGGTGGCGCCAAAGTATATCTGTCCGCTGTCGCCGCGCGCGGCGGGATCCACCACTTCCGAGGTATCGAGGCGGCGCGTGAGATAACGTATGCGCCGGTCAATCTCGCGCAGGCGTTTTTTGCCGTACAAATAGTCGCCGTTTTCGGAGCGGTCGCCATTGCCCGCCGCCCACGACACCACTTTCACCAGGTCCGGGCGTTCGCTGTTGAGCAATTGCGTCAATTCGTGCTTCAGCCGCGCATAGCCTTGCGGCGTCATGTAATTTTTTACGCCACGCGGCAACGGTGGCGATGCTTCGTCGTCATCTTCCGCATCCTGCTGCTGCGTAACCGGGGCTGTCGCTGATTTCATAGGTATAGTGTATCGAAATCGGCCTTTGTCGGGCAGCACTTCCTGAATTAGAATAAATTGCGAATTCGCCGCTGCCGACATTGACACTGTTCACCGTTCACTGTTCACTGTTCACTGTTCACCCCATACCTACACCGCCCAAATGCTAGACGCACATGTGGTTTTTGTCGATCTGGAAACCACCGGCGTCACCGCTACCCACGATCGCATCACGGAGGTCGGCGTGATTGAGGTGAATCGCAGCCGCCTCATCAGCGAATGGTCCACGCTGGTGAATCCTGGCATCAGCATCCCGCCGGCGATACAGGCGCTGACGGGAATCAGTAATACGATGGTCGAGCACGCGCCCTCCTTTGCGCAAATCCAGCGTGAACTGTTGCAGCGCCTGGAAGGCAAACTTTTTATCGCACATAACGCGCGCTTCGACTATGGGTTTCTCAAAAACGAGTTCAGGCGCTGCGGCGTGAGTTTCAGTGCGCGCGTACTGTGTACAGTGAAGCTCTCGCGCAAACTTTACCCGCAACACGCGCGCCACAATCTCGACACGCTGCTGCAGCGGCACGCGCTCGATTGCGAGGCGCGCCATCGCGCGCTGGGAGATGCCAAAGCGCTGTGGCTGCTCGCCCAGAAATGGAGCGCCGAGCACGGGCCGCAACAAGTGCAGTCGGCGGTGGACTTGCTGCTCAAATCACAAAGCGTGCCGGCGGGCCTGCCGGATCTTGCTTTCGACGATATTCCTGAAGCGCCGGGCGTGTATTTGTTTTACGGCGACAACAATGTGGTGCTCTACATCGGCAAAAGCATCAACATGCGGCAGCGGGTGATGTCGCATTTTTCGGGCGACCATCGCGTCAGCAAAGCGATGCGCATCGCGCAGCAGATCCGGCGCATCGAATGCCGGCGAACCGCCGGTGAGTTGGGCGCGCTGCTGCTCGAATCGCGTCTGGTGAAGCAACTCGCGCCGGTGCATAACCGCCAGCTGCGCCGCAATACGCAGTTGTGCGCATGGCATTGGCGTGATGCCGGCAACGATGGCGAAAGCGCGCTGAAACTGGCCACCGCCGGCGACATTGACCCGGCACGGTTCGGCGAACTCTACGGTTTGTTCCGCTCGCGCGCTGCGGCAATCGAAGCCCTGCGGGAAATCGCTGCCGCCCACGGGCTATGCAATATTCTGCTGGGGCTGGAGCAGCGCTCAGTTCCGTACGCCGGCCCCTGTTTCGCGCATCAGATCAAGCGCTGCCGTGGCGCCTGCGTCGGCCTCGAATCACGCGCGCAACACGCGCTGCGGCTGGCAGCAGCGCTGAGTGCCCTGCGCACACAGCCGTGGCCGTTCGCAGGACGCATCGCCATTCGCGAAAACGCCGGCGACGGCGAAACCACCGAACTGCATGTGCTGGATCTCTGGTGTTATCTGGGTACGGTGCGCAGCGAATCCGAGTTGTATGATCTTGGCGAAATCCGCGCCGCGCCGGTATTCGATGTGGACACCTACAAGATACTTAAACGCTGCATCGCGAAACCGCCGCGCGGCGCTTCGATTGTGCAGCTTGCCGGACCGCGGCATAGCAGCGCGGTGCGCTAAGTGGTGGCGCCGCTCAGAGCCTGTGAAAAATTATAAAAATATCTGTAGTACCTGGTCCACGGCCAGAGCGCTGGTACGTTAAGAGAGCTATGACAACGCGAGATGGAATCGAGATGACAGGCGAAAGCGGAGAATTGTTCGAGGGGACTCTGGTGCAGG